>JBKJRJ010000157.1:0-15779 GCA_046594705.1 Vicinamibacterales bacterium | reverse complement strand
GCTACGGCCTCTCCGCCGACTACTGGGAACGGTATCCCGAACGGATCATGGCGGTGTCGCCGGAAGACGCGCAGCGCGCCGCGGCGAAATACTTCGACCCGGCCCGGCTCCAGATCGTGACCGTCGGCAACGCCTCGGTGCTGGCGCCGCTGCTGTCGACACGGGCGCCGGTGGCCGTGTACGGTGCGGACGGCAAGCTCAGGTGAGCTCACATTTTTTGGCTGTGCACTGAGCGCAAGAGCTGGGAGCTGTTTTGAAGGAGCAGACTGTGCGACGTCCCGCGTTCTGGATCGTCCTCGCGCTGTTGTCGGTGGCGGCGACCGCGGTCGGCGTCCACTATTTTCCCCAGGCCTTCTCCATCGTCGCGCTCGATATCACGATGGATCGTAGGCATGCGCTCGAGGCCGCGCGCGCGGTGGCGGCGCGGAACGCGGTCGGCCCGGCGGACTACCGGGAGGCGGCGTCCTTCTCCGGCGACCAGGAGGCTCAGACGTTCGTCGAGCTGGAGGGGGGTGGCAAGGAGGCCTTTTCGCGGATGCTCCGCGAGCATCTCTACGAGGCGTATGTCTGGCGAGTCAGGCATTTCAAGGACGGCGAGACCCATGAGTCCACCGTCCGATTCACGCCTGACGGACGCGCGTATGGCTTCGTCGAGAAGCTCAAGGAAGACGCGCCCGGGCCGGCCCTCGATGCGGCCGCCGCGCGGCGCATCGCCGAGGCGCAGGCCACGTCGCAATGGAGCGTCGACCTGGCCACCTTCACCCTCGCGGAAGCGGGGCTCGAGCGGCGTCCCTCGGGTCGCGCGGATCACACCTTCACCTACGAGCGCGCCGGCGAGACGCTGCAGGAGGGTCGCTACCGTCTGCGCCTGGTGGTCTCCGGCGATCGGCTCACCGAGGTCACCCACTTCATCAAGATCCCCGAGGCCTTCACGCGCCGCTACGCGAGCATGCGGGCGGCCAACGAGTTCATCGGGATCGGCTCGACCGTCGGCCTCGCGCTGCTCTACGTGATCGGCGGCATCGGCGTCGGCATGTTCTTCATGATGCGGCACCGCTACGTGCTGTGGCGGCATGCCGCGCTGTGGGGCATCGCGGTCGGCGGCCTGCAGACGCTGGCGTCGCTGAACGAGTTCCCGCTGATCTGGATGTCGTACGACACGGCGCTGCCGCGCTCGACGTTCCTCGCGCAGCAGGTGGCGCTCCTCGGCGCAGGTTTCGTCGGCTTCTCGGTCTTCTTCGGCCTGTCCTTCATGGCGGCGGAGACCCTGTCGCGGCGCGCATTCCCACATCACCCGCAGCTGTGGCGCGTGTGGGCCCGGGAGCCGGGGGCGTCGACCCAGATCCTCGGCCGCACCATCAGCGGCTACCTGCTGGTCTCGATCTTCTTCGCCTACGACGTGCTGCTCTACCTGGTGATGACGAAGGTCTTCGGCTGGTGGAGCCCGGCCGAGGCCTTGATTCATCCCGACGTGCTGGCGACGTATGCGCCCTGGCTCTCGGCGATCGCCAACTCCTTTCAGGCCGGCTTCTGGGAAGAAGCGCTGTTCCGCGCCGTGCCGATCGCGGGGGCCGCCCTCATCGGCGAGCGACTCGGCCAGCGCCGCCTGTTCATCGTCCTCGGCTTCGTCGTGCAGGCCGTCATCTTCGGCGCCGGGCACGCGCCGTATCCGAACCAGCCGGCCTTTGCGCGGCCCGTCGAGCTGATCATTCCATCGATCGGCTTCGGGCTGCTCTACCTCTATTTTGGATTGTTGCCGGGAATCATCCTCCACTTCGCGTTCGACGTCGTGTGGTTCTCGCTGCCGATCTTCCTCGCCAACGCGCCGGGGATCTGGATCCAGCAGGTCATGGTGGTGGTGTTCACGCTCGTCCCGGTGTGGATCGTGTTCTGGCGGCGCGCCCAGGCCGGCCGATGGACGGAGCTGCCGCCTGCCGATCTGAACGGGGCGTGGACGCCGCCACCGGCGCGCGAACGGCTGCCCCAGGATCCCGCTCCGCCTCACCAGCAGTTGCCGGCCGGCGCGCGCACGGCGTGGCTCGCCCTGGGTGCCGTCGCGCTGGTCGTCTGTGTCGTCGCGGTGGCGAGACAGCAAGACAACCCGCTGGGCAGCCTGCCGGTCACGCGCGAACAGGCCGAGACCACGGCGCGCCAGGAACTCGGGACGCGCGGCGTGACCCTGTCGCCGGCGTGGCGGGTGATGGGCGTCGCGGACGATGGCAGCGGCGGGCCGCATCAGTTCGTGGTCGAGACGGCCGGGGAGGCACGCTGGCGCGAACTGCTCGGGGTCTATCTGCCCAAGCCCCGGTGGCGGGTGCGGGTGGCGACGTTCGTCGGGGACGTCGCGGATCGGGCGGAAGAGTGGCTGATCTCCGTGGCGGCCTCCGGAGAGATCCGCACGGTGCGGCACGTCGTTCCTGAAGCGCGGGCGGGCGCCTCCCTCGACGAAACCGCGGCGCGGCAGCGGGCGCTCGCCGCCGTCAAGGAACGCCTGGGGCTGGACGCGGCGCAGATCCGGGAGGTCTCGGCGAAACCGCAGAAGCAGCAGGCGCGAACGGACTGGACGTTCACCTATGCCGACCGCACGGTCGCGCCGCTCCCGCAGGGAGAAGCGCGGATCGACGTCGACCTCGCCGGCGACGAGGTGGCGTCGGTGGCGCGCTTCGTTCACGTACCCGAGGAATGGGAGCGCGCCCAGCGGGCCTCGTCCACGCGCAACATCGTGATCCAGATCGCCATCTCGGTGGTGTTCGGCGGGCTGCTGCTGGCCGCGGCGATTGGCGGCATGATGGCGTGGAGCCGCGGGCGTTACGCGCCGCGGATCTTTCTCGCGGCCGCGGGGATGATGCTGGCGGCGTCGGCGATCGACATCGCGAACGGGTGGCCAGCGGTCCTCGCCTCGCTCAGCACATCCGCTCCGCTGCCCCTTCAGGTGATCGGGGTGCTCGCGGTCGGTTTCATCGGCCTGGCGCTGCTGGCAGCCGTGGTCGGACTGGCGATCGGCGCGCTGCCGCACCAGATGGCCGGGCTCAGCCGCGTCACCGACCGGGATGCCGTGTCGCTCGGCATCGCCGCCGGACTGGTCGGCGCGGCGGTCGGGGCGGCGGCAGTCGCGCTGCGCACGCCCGCATGGGCCCACTTCCCGGCCGTCGGGCCGGCCGGCAGCCTCATACCCATGCTGGCGGCAGCCATGGACCCCGTCGCCGGATTCCTCACCCGGATCGCGGTCGTCATGGCGACGCTGCTGACCATCGACCGCCTCACGGCGTCGTGGACGCGGGCACGCGCCACCGGCGTGGTGGCGCTGGCGGTGATCGGCTTCCTCTCGGTCGGCGTCCCGGCAAGCGGGCACGCGGCCGGCTGGGCCATGGCGGGCGCGCTGACGGCGGCCGCGCTGGTCGCCGCCTACGTCACGCTGCTGCGATTCGACACCACGCTGGTCACGGTCGCGGTGGGAACGATGATGGTCGTCGGGACGCTGGCTCGAGGCGTGCAGCGGCCCTTCCCCGGGGCGTTGCCGGGGTCCATCGTTGCGGCTATGCTGATCGCGATACTGGCGTACTGGTGGCTGAAGGCATTACGGTCCTTCGGCGCCACCGATCAACTAAGAGGAGTTTGAGTTATGCGTTTCACTTCAGCGACAGCGCTCGCGTTCGCCGGCGCCCTGTTCGTCGGTCAGGTTCACGCTCAGCAGCCCGCGCCCGCGGCTGCCCCGGCTGAGGCCTCTCGCAAAGTCGCGGGCGGCGGCATCACGGCGGCCGGGTGGAAGGGCAAGGTCGACGCCAACGAAGCCGCGAAAGGCGCGACGATCAACGATTCCAAGTTCGCGCAGCAGGGCACCGAGTTCCGCATCAACAACGGCCCCGCGGCGATCTACTGGAACCCCGCGCAGACGGCGGCCGGCAGCTACACGGTGAGCGCGACGTTCACCGAGCCGAAGTACATGTCGTCGAACGATCACCCGCATCCCTACGGCGTGTTCATCGGCGGCAACAAGCTCGACACCGACAACGCCACGTTCGTCTACTGCACGCCCTACGGCAACGGCACGTTCATCGTCCGCGGCATGGGCCCGGCGCCGTTCCGCGTGTCGCCCGGCCGCTCGGTGCCGAACGAGGCGATCAAGAAGGCGGCGGCCGGCGGCGCGGTAACACAGGAAGTCGCGTGGGTGGTGACGCCTGAGAAGGCGGAGTGCAAGATCAACGGCACCGTCGTCGGCAGCTATCCGAAGGCCGATCTCGTGGGCACCGGCAAGCTCGACTCGCTCGACGGCATCGCGGGCATCCGCGTCGCGCACAACGTAGACGTCAACGTCACGAACTGGAAGATCACGAAATAGTCCCTCGTCCCTCGTCCCTGGTCCCGGGTCCCTCGTCGTCGGTCCTGGGGGACCAAGGACGAGGACCCGGGGACCGACAGGACTAGGGACTGTCGGACCAGGGACGAGGGACGAGGGACCCATTGGTTCTGGATACTATCGACAATTCCGCGCGATACGCCGCGATGCACCCTGCGTTCGCGCGGGCGTTCGCATTCCTCTCCACCACCGACCTTTCGGCGCTGGCGCCGGGCCGTCATGAGCTCGACGGCGACGACCTGTTCGTGCTGATCGATCACAAGGCCGGCCGCGGCGAGGAGGGCGCGCGCCTGGAAGTGCATCGGCGCTACATCGACATCCAGTACACCCTCGACGGCCAGGAGCTGATCGGCTGGGTGCCGCTGGCGCGATGCGTCTCGCCCGATGGCGAGTTCGACCTCGGCACGGATGTCGGATTCTTCGCGGACTCACCGTCGACCTGGGTCTCGGTGCCGCCCGGCAGCTTCGCGATCTTCTTTCCGCACGATGCCCACGCGCCGCTCGGCGGCCGCGGGGCCCTCAAGAAGGCGATCGTCAAGATCGCGGTCAACTAGAACTGCCCGCCGGAACACACTGGTAGCGCGTTGCCAGTTTCCAGTGACCGGTGGACAGTTCGGAGCTTACGACGCGGGCGAGCCGAACGGATTGTCAGGACACGGCGGATCCGGGCAGTCCAGTGCGGCCCAGACGCCGGCCAGCGCGCCGTCGAGGCGCGCGATGAATGTGTCGCGCGTCAGTCCGGCGGGGACCCGCTCGATGCCGGCGAGCCACTGGATCTGCGTGACCTCGTCGGGGCGCAACCTGCCGACCAGGGACTCGGCTTTGGCCTGCGGGTTGGCGAAGAACTCGGTGCGGAACGAGCCGCTGATGCACATCATCCCCACTACCGTGAGCACGTCTTTCGAAGCTGCCATCATTCGTCCTTTGCGTTGAGGTGACCGCGAGCGCGCGCCAGGCCGGCGCGCGCCAGTTCAAGATCGGGCGGGAAACCGTCCTGGAGGACCTGGCCGGTGGCCGCGAGAACGGCGCTCCATCCCGCGGCGGCGCCGGCCCAGTCCCCGAGCGCGGCGCTGGTTTCGGCGCGCGCGCGTGAGCAGCCGTAATAGGGACGCAGCCGGTACGATTCGTCGAGCAGGCGGACGGCCTGCGCGAACCGCCGCTCGACGCGGGCCAGACCGGCCGCGAGGAAGAGATGCGCCGCCTGGACGATGGCGTTGGGGGTCGCGGGATTCAGCCGGTCGAGACAGCGGCGAGCGGAGGCGAGGTCGCCAATGGCGAGGGCCAGGCTGCCCGCGTCGCGCAGCGCGTTCGGGCGGGTGGCCGGGGGCGCGACGAGCCGCATCACCTCGGCGGTTTCCTCGCGGGCGCGCCGCAGGTGGCCGGCCGCCAGCGCGGCGCGCGCCAGCTGGATGCGCGCGGCGAGCTCGAGCGTCGCATCCCCTTCCCGCCGGGTCATCGTCACCACGTCCGACAACTCGGCGATGCCGCGCACCACATCCCCTTCGTAGAGCCGCAGCCGCGCCGACTGGAGCCGGCCGAGGTGCGTGTAATAGCCGGGCGTCGCCGCGAGCGTTTCGAAGTCGCTCCGCGCCCGAGCCAGTTCCCCTCGCGCGGTCAGCGCGAGACCACGCGCCCACAGCAGGTAGGGAGAATCGATCCCCGCCTTGCCGGCGTCGACGCTGGCGTCGAGCGCGGCATCGGGCTGGTTGTTGCGCGCCAGCAGCAGGACAAGACTGCCGTACGCCCGCGCGCCGTGCGCATCCAGGCGGATGGCCTGGCGCAGTTCCGCGATCGCGGCCGGCAACTCCTCGAGCGCGTAGTGGGCGATCGCCAGCTCGTAGTGGAACTCCGGGTCGTCAGGATACAGCGTCGTGAGCGCCCTCAGGCTGTCGCGCGCCTGCTCGAATTGCTGATGGGCGCTGAAGTACTGAGCGGCGATGAAGTGCTTTTCTCGATCGGTGACACGCTCCCGCAGCGCGTAGGCGCGATCGATCGAGGGGAAGCCGCGGGCGCTGTCACCTGCCACGATCATGTAGTAGTCGCCAAGCTTGAGATGCGCCATGGCGAACTCGCCATCGAGTTGCAGCGCCGCGAGCAGCGGCGCCTCGACGTCAGTCACCTGCCCACGCGCGCGGGCTTCGACCGCCCGCGAGTACTGCCGCAGCGCCTCGAGCGATTCGGTCGTCACGCGCTGGAGCGGCTGCGACGAGCGCGCGATCGCGTCGATCGATTCGCCGAGATGGCCGCGCAGGTTCCGCGCGATCTCGTCCACCCGCGCGAACAGCTCGTCGGGGTTCTCGTAGGCGGCGGTGCCGACGAAGAGCAGGCTGCCGCTGCCGGCCTCGATGACGCGGACGGCAATCTGCGTGGTGCGGCCGCTGCGGGTGACGGCGCCGGAGATGAGGGCCGGCACCCCTTCGCGCTGGCAGATGTCGCGGCCGGTGGCTTCGTCGATGGGCGCGGTCAGCGGGCGTTTCATCCGGCGCAGCGCGTCGCCGACCCGGTCGCGCGACACCAGGTTGACGAACTTCGACTGCTGCAGCGAGATGGTGAGCGCCTCCTGCAGGGTGCGTCCCAGCAGCGGATCGTCGGTCCGGTTGTCGAGATCGCCGATCAGCACGAAGTCGCGCGCCTGGAAGCGGGCGCGCACCGGCGCGGGCCACAGCGCGTAGCCGGTCAGCACCAGCGCCGTGGCGGCGGTCAGCAGCAGATCCCGCCGGCGCCAGCCGCGCGGCGCCAGTCGCGAGGCACCCGCCGTGTCGGCAGCCGCCGCGCGGATGTCCTGCAGCAGCTCCTGGGCGGTCTGCTGCCGTTTCGACGGATGTTTCTCGAGCGCCTTCAGCAGGGCCTTGTCGAGCGGCGGCGCAATGTCCGGGTTGTGCCGGCTGGGTGGTTCGGGCGTATCGCGCAGGATCGCCTCGTAGAGGCCGATGCCGCGCGGCGTGTCGAACAGGCGGCGCCCGGTCGCCAGCTCGTACAGGGTGGCGCCGGCGGCATAGATGTCGGTGCGGGAGTCGACCGGGCCGGCGGCGACCTGCTCGGGCGCCATGTAGGGCGGCGTGCCGGCCGCATTCGCCGCGGTGCCGGTGTCGGCCCCTTGGGTGTGGGTCGGCGACTCCGCGTGCTCCGGGGCTTGCAGGCGCGCGATGCCGAAGTCCAGCACCTTGAGACGGCCGTCGCGCGTGAGCATGAGGTTGCCCGGCTTCAAGTCGAGGTGCACCACGCCGGCGCCATGCGCCGCGACGAGCGCCTCCGCCAGCTGGCTGCCGAGCCGGACGACCTCGGCGGACGGCAGCGGGTCGAGCCCCACGTCGCGCAGCGACTGCCCGTCGATGTATTCCATGACGAGGAAATCGCGGCCGTCCTGCTGATCGAAGTCGAAGATGGTCGCGATGTTCGGGTGATTGAGGCGCGACAGCGCCTGCGCTTCGCCCCGGAAGCGGGCGCGCGCGCGCTCGTCGGCAACGCGGCCGTCGGCGAGCACCTTGATCGCGACCAGACGGTCCAGGCGCAGGTCGCGCGCGAGATACACGACACCCATGCCGCCGGAGCCCAGCCGGCTCTCGACTTCGTAGTGGCCGAATTGCTGGCCGATCATGCTGAATTGGTTGACGAGGCCAGAGTCTAGCGCAGTTCCGCCCGCCTTTCAGAATCGTCATCGCCCGTCATCCGGGTCCGGACAATAAACCAGGCCGCCCCGATCGGCACCCTCCCAAGGCCCGACCTCGTCGAGGGCGCGAGCAGCGGTCCGGCAGCGCAGGCTACACGCGGAACAGCACGCCGGAGGCCTCCCGCCCAGAGGCACGCGCCACGGCGTTGACATACTGCAGCAGCTGCGCCCTATAGCGCGTCTCGCCGGCCGCGAGCTCGTGGTCGGTCTTGAAGTCCACCACCACGGTCCCCTGCCCCTCGTCGAAGGCAAGGTCGAGCACCCCCTCGATCAGCATGCCGTCCGGCTGCCGCCACGACACCGGGGTCTCACGCCTGACCGACGCCGATGCGCGCGCCCGCGCGATCAACTCGTGGCGCAGCACGGTGGACACCACCACCACGGCGGCGCTGACTTCATCGGCCGGGACGGCGCCGATGATACGCGCCTGGGTCTGGGCGGTGCGCTCGATCGCCTCGTCGCCGGCGTCGAGCGCGACGGTGGCGAGCACGGCATGGACCAGCGTGCCGAAGCGCGGACCGCGCGGGCGCTGCTCGGCGCCCGGGATCTGCAGCACCTGGATGCCCTGGTGCCCGGCCAGAATCGCGTCGTCGATGCCGAGCCTGGCGGCGTCAGCGGCCCACGCGGTGGCGGTCTGGATCCGGACGCCCGGACGCGCCCCCTGCGCGATCACCGTGCCGCGCTCGCGTCGCCACCGCTCGTAATCCGCCAGCCGGTCCTCGATGGCGAACATGTCGCCGTCCTTGACGATGAGATCGTCGCGCCGCAAGCCGAAGCTGGCCGCCGCCCCCAGCGCGAGGGCGCGCGGATCCCACCAGGTGACCTCATAGGCTTGAGGCTCCGGGTCGTGGGCGTTCGCCTTTGGGCTTGGGGCTTTGGCGGGGGACGCCGACGCTGTGGAGAAGAGGAACGTACCCGGCGCCACGGTCTTCGGCGACGCCGGGTCCCCGTCCGGACGCTGGAGTACGGAGTCCTTCGACTTGAACAGCGGGACCCCTGGAGCCGGCTGCGGATCCCGGCGCGCGCCTTCGGGCGGATAGATGGCGGGCACCAGCGGGTCGAGCCAGCCGCCGTCGTACGGCGCATCGCCGATGGCGGGAACGACGAGAATGTCGCGCGCGCGCGTTGCCGCCACGTATGTCAGCCGCTCCGACTCGGCGCGGTCGCGCGAGGCTTCCTCGGGATCGTGAAGGAGGAGATCGATGGGCGCCCAGCCACCGATTTTCAGCGCGCACAGATTGTTCGCCGGGTCGAGCCAGCGCCCCGCCTCCGCGCGCGCCAGCTTGCAGGTCAGGTCCGCGAGAATGACGATCGGGAACTCGAGCCCTTTGGCCTTGTGCACGGTCATCAGCCTGACCCCGTCGCTGCCCTCCTCGAGGATTGGCGCCTCGGCGGCCTGCGCGCTCTCGGCCGCGTCGCGCAGTTCGTCCACGAAGCCGCGGAACGAAAGCCCGCCGCCGGCCTCGTACTCGCGGGCGAGCTCCGCGACGTGCAGCACGTTGGCCAGCGCCTGTTCGCCGGCGCTGCGCAGCACGATGCCGACGTGCGCGCGGGTGGCATCGAGCAGGTCATGGATGGTTTCCGCGACCGGCCGGTAATTGCGGCGCCGGTGGAGGAGCTGGAGCGTGCGCAGGCTCTCGACAATGGCTGCCAGGTGCGCCGGCACCGCATCTTCTCCCCGTGGCAGGCGAAACGGGTGAAACACCCCGAAGCGCTGCTTCCATTCGAGCAGCTCCTCGTCGCCGACGGAAAAGAGCGCCCCTCTCAACGCCGCGAACACCGCCAGCTCATCGTCCGGCCACTCGATGGCGGACAGCGCCGCGCGGAGGGTCTCGACCTCTTCGCGATCATGGAACGACTTGCCACCGACCAGCACGTGGCGGACGCCGCGGGCTTCGAGAGCGCGGACGTAGGGCTGCGTGATGTCCTGGCCGAAGCTGAGAAAGCGGCGGAAGAGGATGCAGATGTCGCGTGCCTGCACATTGACGGGCCGCGGGTCGAGCGTCGACGATCGGCCGCTGACTTTCCAGCCGCTTTCGTTGACGACCCAGTCGATCAAGGCGCCCACCGCGTCAGGCAGCGATTGCTCGATCTTCACCGCCGAAAGGTTCCGTACGCCGTACGGCTCAGGCACGGGCAGCACGATCACGGCCGGCTGCCCCTTGATGCCGGCCCGGTGCGGCGACAGCGGGACGTAGTCGGCCTGGAGGGTCGCGGTGTCACCGGTCATGACGGGGGCGAACGCCGCATTCACGCAGGCCTGGATCTGCGGCACGCTCCGGAAGCTGGTGGTCAGCTTGACCGCGTCGGCCCCCGCCTTGACCAGCCGCTCGCAGACATCGCGATAGATGCCGACGTCCGCGCGGCGGAAGCGGTAGATCGACTGTTTCGGGTCGCCGACGATGAACAGGCGCCCGGGAACCGGGACGACGCGCCGCCAGTCGTCCTGCTCGGGATCCGAGGACGCCAGCAGCAGCAGGATCTCGGCCTGCAGCGGGTCGGTGTCCTGGAACTCGTCCACGAACAGGTGCGTGAATCTGGCGTGGAATCCGCGGCGGACACCGGCGTTGCCGCGCACGAGCTGCCGCGCTTTGAGCAGCAGATCGAGAAAGTCGAGCGAACCCGCACGCGCCTTGAGCTCCTCGTAGCGGTCGATCGCGCCCAACAGCTCCCCCTGCAGCGCCGCGGCCAGGTCGGCGTCCGCGTTCATCCGGAACTGATCGAGCGCCGGCTTGAGCGCGTCGTAGGCGTCGATGACGCGCTGCCGCGGCACGCCGGTCTTGTAGCCAGGCCCCCGTCCGTGACGCAGCTTCGAGAAGTTCCGGTCGCGCGACAGATCCACCAGCCGCGCTTCCCACCCGTCGTAATCGCCGTCGGATTCCTGCCTGACGGACTGCTGCATCGCGATCTCGGCCGCCAGGTGTCGCGCCGGGGCGGTGTCGAGAAACAGCGTGTCCCTGGCGTATGACGGCCCGTCGGTGAGGTCCGCGAAGTCGCGCAACTGCTCGACCAGCCGGTCGATGTCGCCGCGGCGCTCGAACGGGCGGCGGGTCCACGGGCCGCCGAAATCGCGCCACTGCGCCAGGTCCCACGCGGCGCGGCGGAGCCGGTCGATCGGCGTATCCTCCCGCGTCACGTTGCCGAAGCCCTGCCAGATCGATCGGCGCAGCGCCCGGCGCACGCCTTCCGGCGGATCCTGAAGCTGCGCCTGGATCCAGGCGCCGAACGCCTGGTCGAACAGCCGCTGCGCCTGCGATTCCGTCAGCACCTTGAAGAGTGGATCGACGCGCGCCTCCACCGGGCGCTCACGCAGCAGCTCCGCGCAGAACCCGTGGATGGTGCTGACGTGCGCTTCTTCCAGCGACTGCAGCGCCCGGTTGAGCGCCTCCGCCTCCGCCCCGGCGGCCGTGGTCCGCGCCACGTCGAGCGCTTCACGAAGCCGCAGCTTGAGCTCCCCTGCCGCCTTCTCGGTGAAGGTGACGGCGACGATGCCGTCCACGCTCGCGCGCGCCGTCGCCAGGATGCGGACGATGCGGTTGACGAGCTCGGTGGTTTTGCCAGTACCCGCCGCGGCCTCGACGACCAGGGTGGCGTCGAGCTGATGGGCAATCGCGTGCCGCGCGGGACCGTCGGCTAAAGACGTGGTGCTCATGGCTATGGATCAGGCCTCAGGGACGTTCGCGGAGGGACTGGAGGTCGCCGAGGCGATCGGGCGACTTGTTGGCGACGCGGCGCGGCTCGTCGGGACCGCAGACCGGCAGGAAATCGCACCACGTGCACGAGCGAGGGCCGGGCGCCGCCGGAAGGAATCCGAGCTCGATCGCGCGGTCCACGATCTCGAGCGCCTCGAGCGCGATGCGGCGGTTGGTCTCGTTGATCGGGATCTCGTGATCGACGAAGCCGCCGGCAGACGTGCAATAGGAGAGGCGCCCCGAGTGCACGCTGGCCTGGAGCGCCTGCTCGATCGCCAGGCTGTAGAGAACGGGCTGCAGGATGGCTCCGCCGCCGATCACGGTCTTCCAGGTCGTCCGGTTCTTACCGGTTTTGTGGTCGGTGATGCGCAGGACGGGGAGGGCTCGGGGTTGGCGGCCGGGGGTCGAGGGTTGCGGGGTGGCGGCGTGCCTCGTCTCGATCAGATCCACGGACCCGCGGAGCTTGAAGCGGCCGTCCACCAGGACCGGATCGGCGACGCTGTCGGGATCGCGATGCTGATCGCCCGGCAGGCCGAACGCGAACTCGAAGTAGGCGGGAACCCATCCCGCCGGATCCGCGGGGCCCGCGGCGAGACGGCGGGCCCAGACGCGGAGGTCGCGACCGAGGTCGGCGATCTCATCGCGCCAGACGCGATCGATGGCCGGCGCGAGGTTCTCTTCGTATCTGGCGGCCACCTCCGCGATGACGCGGTCGAGCGTGACCAGCACGCCCTGGATGTCGTGGCCGGCCACCGGCAGCCTGCCGTCGCTCTTGAGCGCGCGGAAGAAATGCGCCTGCGCCTCGTGGAAGATCGAGCCGCGCGTCAGCGGATCGAGCTTCTGGAGCGGTTCGATCGCGGCCGGCGGCTCGAGTCGATAGACCGCCGACAGCAGGAACTGGTACGGGCATGCGGCGTACTTCTGGAGGGCCGACAACGAGTAGGGCCGTGCCGCGAGCCGCTGCGACTCCAGCATCGACCTGGTCATGCCGGTGACCCGGGTGATGCCGTCGTAGGGTGTCCACTGCGATCGTCCCCGGGCCCACCGCGCCGTCACCGATCGCTTGAGCGGCTCGTTCAGCCGCAGCAGGTAGTGCGCGTGCCCGCGGACCGAGGCCCGGGGCTCGACCTGGAGGAGGCCTCGCAGCACTGACAGATCGTGCTCGAGGTCGTCGATCGCGTCCGCGGGGTCGGCGGGCGCCGGCCAGGCCAGGCCCGCGCCGCCGGCGGCGGCCGCGGCGTCCTGCAGCGCCTGCGGCTTGGGGATGCGTCCGGTGATCGCGCGCATGATGTCGAGCGCGTAGAAGCTCGGCACCCGGGGCCGCGATTCGGCGATCTCGAGGCGCGGATACGACAGCCACAGCCGCTCGGTCGGCGCCCCCACTGCGAGGCGGAGCAGCAGGCGCTCGCTGCGGGCGCGATCCTCCTGCATCGGCAGGGCGGCATCAAGCGGCTCCCGCATCTCGCGGTCGAGCAGCATCGGATCCTCGTGCGGCCGCTGCGGAAACATCCGCTCGGCCAGGCCGGCGACGAAGACGACGCGGAACGTGCGTCCTCGCGCCTGCTGCGGACCGCCCACGAACACGCGGCCGTAGCGGCTCCTGGGTGGATCGATCTCGAGCATCTGCAGCCGGTCCGCGATCACGTCGCGCGCTTCGTCGAGCGACACCGGGCCGATGTCGGCCATGGGGCGCAGCTGTTGCAGCACGCGCAGCACCCCTTCGGGCTGCCGCAAGACCATCGGCGCGATCACGACAAAGCGGTCGAGCCATTCGCCCCAGGTCCCGGCCGCCGGCCAGGCGGCCAGGCGATCGACGATGGGCAGCGCGAACGCGCGCAGGTGGCCGAGGTTCATCAGGTCCCGCTCGAGGCGCGCGGCCTTCGGGGAATCGGGATCGTCCTTGCGCTCGGCGTCGCGATGCAGGCGCATCTCGTTGGCGAGCCCGGTCAGCCGGCGGTCCCAGCGCGCCGGATCGCCGCCAATCACCGCCGATTCCACGATCAGGGTTTCCCACTTCCACGGCGCGCGCAGAGTGCCTTCGATGATGGCGTCCTCATCGGAGATTGGAGGTTGCAGGTCGGGGGTGTGATCGTCCTCCGGGCTCCAGCCTTCAGCCTCTTCATCCGCAGGAGCCACGAACGCCGGCTCCCGCACGGCCTCGTCGAGCCGCGGCACCTGTGCCAGCGAGAGGTACTCGGCAAAGCGGCGGGCCGAGAGATGCTCGCAGGCGCACGCCAGGATGGCAAGGAACGCGCGGCCGGCGGGATGCGGACGACGGATGCCGCGCTCGAAGTAGGCGCTGGCGTAGCCGCGCTCGTCGGGTATGGCGCGGCGCAGGGCGTGCTCGAGCAGGCCGACGTAGCGCTCCGGCGCGCGGACGAACACTGCCATCTCGTCGAAGGGCACCCCGCGGCGCGCTTCCTGGACGATTCGCCGGGCGATCTCGACGCACTCGCGCCCTTCGCCGGGCGCCGAGAAGAACCGCACGTCTCCGGCGGGCTCACGCACGGGCGGCTGCGAGCGCGCGAACAGGTAGCGTCGCAGCGCCACGAGGTCGCTCTCCCCCGTCTGCTCGAGCAGCTCCCGCTCGAGGCCCAGTAACTTCAACCGATCCATCGTGGCGATATCGCCGAACGGCACGGTGATGAGGACGCGAGGCGGGGGGCTGGAGGCGGGCGTGTCCGCCGACGCGTCAGCGGAGACGGAAGGTCGCAGCAACGCGCGCAGAAACGCGAACTCAGCGGCTGAGTCGATCGGCACGTCAAGCAAGAGCAGACTCGCTGGACGCCGGAAGCCGCACGCCGGCAGCTGCGCCAGCGCCGTCGTGGCGGCGTCGAACAGCGTGGCGCGGTCGGTGGCGCCGGCGCTGGTGAACTGACGATCGAAGCGCTCGAGCAGGACGGCGAGGTCGGCGCCGCCGAGCGGCAAGCCGTTGAGTCGATCGGCGTGCACGCCGGCGAGGCGAAGCTCCTGCAGCGTGCGCGCCAGCGCGCGTGGAAAGCCCGGCGTCCTGGCCACCGGCGCGAAATACCGCAGCGCATCGTCACGCTGCGCCTCGAAGGTCGCGCGCGCCGCCACCGCTTCGGAGCCGAGGGAGGTGACCGGCGCCAGGCCGTGCGCGGCCAGCACGGGAGCCGCCAGCCGCGCGGCGAGCTGCGCCAGGCTGAACCGATGGACGCCGATGGTCGCGCCACGCACGGCCGCGATCGACCGGGCGAGATCGTCGGCCGCGCCGCGCGAGGCCCCGACCAGCCACACGTCGCCGCGCGACGCATGCGTCTCGACGAACGCGCGTGCTTCCTGGAGCCGGAGTTGTGCGGAAGGAGATTCGATCAGGCGGACCATCGATCACTCTTTCTCCCACGGCCATCATGCCGGGTCATCGGATTCCAGCCGCGCCACGCGACCGAGGAATGGAGTATACGCCTCTCGAGTGCGAACTGCGAATCAGAACGCGCGCTGGTACTGGGTCGGCGGCGTCACCACGGCGTCCAGCGCCGTCGCGGCGTGGAGCGGCCAGTAGGGGTCGCGCAGGAGTTGGCGCGCGAGCAGGACGAGGTCGGCCTGACCGTTCTCGATGATCGCGTTGGCCTGATGCGGATCGGTGATCAGGCCGACGGCGCCGGTCATGACTCCGGTCTCGCGCCGGATCCGTTCGGCGAACGGCGCCTGGTAGCCCGGCCCAACCGGGATCACGGCGTCCGGGACGTTGCCGCCGCTCGAACAATCGATTAAATCGACGCCGCGCGGGGCCAATTGCGCAGCGAGAGCCACGGAATCCTCGAGCGTCCACCCACCGTCCGTCCAGTCGGTGGCGGAGATCCGCACCCAGAGCGGACAACGTTCCGGCCACACCGCGCGGACGGCGTCCACCACCTCGCGGACGATGCGTGTGCGGTTGTCGAAGGAACCGCCATACTCGTCGTCACGATGGTTGCTCAGCGGCGAGAGGAACTCGTGCAGCAGGTAGCCGTGCGCGGCGTGGATCTCGGCGATCTGCCCGCCGGCAGCGGCAAGCCGGCGGGCGGCCGCGGCGAAATCGCGCGCCACGCGGGCGATC
>JBKJRJ010000130.1:0-2511 GCA_046594705.1 Vicinamibacterales bacterium | reverse complement strand
CGCCGGCCTCGAGCGGGCCCAGCGCGAACGGAAGCCGGTGCTCATCGACTTCTGGGCCACGTGGTGCAAGAACTGCCTGACGATGGATAAGACGACGCTGGCGGATCCGGCGGTGACCGTTGCCCTGGCCGACTACGTCAAGATCAAGTTTCAGGCCGAGGACCCGGACGAGCAACCCACAAAATCCCTGATGGCGCGATTCAAGGCCATCGGTCTGCCGGCATACGTGATTCTCCGGCCGAAGGCGGTCGCCCCGACGACCGGGACGACCGCGGCACCGTCCGCGATGATCCCGGCGGTAAGAGCCGCGATTGCGGCCGGCGATTTCGCGCGCGCCCGCGAGATTGTGGCGGCGTCTCGCGCCGAAACGGGCGTGACCCCCGAAATGCTCGAAGCGCTCTCCTGGATGGCGCGGGGCGCGCTTGGCGCGAAAGACCTCGACGGGGCGGAGACGTACGCGCGCGAAACCTACACGCTCTCGAGGGCCCAGTTGGCGTCTCGCCCGCTGGACGAGGAGCCTCGACTGCCCATCGCCCTGGGCGCCGCCATCGAAGTCCTCGGGCAAGCCGATGCGCAGCGCGGGGCCCGGACCGAGGCCGTCGCGTTCCTGCGGAAGGAGTTGGCCGCCTACTCAGGCACGTCGATCGAGAAGCGGATTCACAAGAACATCCACCTGCTCAGCCTCGAAGGCCAGCCAGTGCCGGAGATCGACCTCTCCGAGTACCTGGGGCCCAGGCCGGCGGCGATGGCGGCACACAAGGGCAAGGTCGTCCTGATGTTTTTCTGGGCGCATTGGTGCAGTGACTGCAAAGCGCAGGCGCCCATCCTGGCCCAACTCGCGAACAAGTACCGCGACCAGGGGCTGGTCATCGTCGCGCCGACACAGCGGTTCGGCTACGTGGCGGGCGGCACGCCCGCATCGCCCGGGGACGAAGCGCGGTACATCGAGCAGGTCAGCCAGGCGTCGTATCCGGTGCTCACCGGTCAATCCGTGCCGCTCAGTGAGGTTAATCACCTGCGCTTCGGCGTCAGCTCGACGCCGACCCTGGTGCTGGTCGATCGCGCGGGGATCATCCGTCTGTACCATCCCGGACGCCTGCCGCTCGAGCAGCTGGAGCCGCGCATCCGGGCGCTCCTCGCAGCGAACTAGCGGCCAGCGCATGATGACGTCGTCCCTTCCCACCCGCCTCATCGACGGCCTACCGCGTCGCGAGTTCATCGGTACCTCGCTGGCGATGGCGTTGGTCGCCTGCCTCCCACGGTTGGCCGCGGCGCGGCCGCAAAAGATCCTGCTGCGTTCGTCGTGGCAGACGGTCAACATCGGCGACATCGCGCACACCCCTGGGATGCTCACCTTGCTGGAGCAGCATCTGCCGGAGGCCGAAGTCACCTTGTGGCCGAACCTGCTCAACCCCGAGGTCGAAAAGCTGCTGCTGACGCGTTTTTCCAAACTGCGCATCGCCGGCACCGCCGAAGCACAGGCCGCCGCGTTGGCGGCGTGCGACTTCGTCCTCCATGGCTCCGGTCCCGGGCTCGTCGCGGCCAAGGAGCTGCGACGCGCGAAGGACGCCGGCAAACCCTATGGCTTCGGCGGCATCACGCTGAACGACAGCGAGATAAAGGATCAGCGCGACCTGTTGGCCGGTGCCAGGTTCATCTGCCTGCGCGACACCGATTCGTTGCGCGCGTTGCAGGCATCGGGCTTCAGCGGCCCGCCCGTGACCTTCGGTCCGGATGCGACCTTCGCCATCGACATTCGTGATGACGTGGCGGCCGCCGCATTGCTCGAGCAACACCACCTCGAGCCGCGCCGGTTTCTCTGCGCCCTGCCGCGTTTGCGCTGGACGCCGTACTGGGAAATCCACCCGGGGTCGGTCACACCCAATCCCGATCGCATCGCGGTGAATGCGCAATACGCCGAGGTCGACCACGCCAAGATCCGTGAGGGCATCACCGCCTGGGTGCGTGCCACCGGCATGCGTGCATTCCTGGTCCCGGAGATGACCTACGCCGTGCCGCTGCTGCGTCCGCTGTTGTTCGACAAGCTACCCGACGACGTGAAACCCCATGTCGCGGTGATGGACCGTTACTGGCTCACCGCCGAAGCCAACAGCGTCTACGCCCAGGCCGCCGCCATCGTCAGTTGCGAACAACACTCACCGATCATGGGCATCGCCAACGGCACGCCGGCGGTGATGGTGCGTCAGCCGACCGACACCCGCAAAGGTCAGATGTGGCGCGACGTCGGGCTGAATGAGTGGCTGTTCGAGATCGAGCAGACCAGTGGCGCACAGATCGCCGAATGCATGACCAGGATCGGCAAGGACCTTCCGGCAGCACGCATCATCGCGGCGAAGGCGCGTGAAACCGCGCGCCTCGCGATGGCGGCGATGATTGCTCTTATTTGATCTGAATCGGCGCGACGCAGTCCGCGTCCCCGGCGCGGATCGGCAGCCAGCGGTGGAAGGGCGCGTCCGAGGCGCCGACGAACATGACCGGGGTCAGCGCCGC
>JBKJRJ010000467.1:0-8482 GCA_046594705.1 Vicinamibacterales bacterium | reverse complement strand
GCATCCGTGACGATGCTGCGGGCCGACAGGGTGCCGAAGTCCGTGAGGACGCCGTTGACAGCGATCGCCGCCTGGAGCGGCAGGCTGCGCAGCGGCTGCCCGTTCTGATCGCGGGCGGTAATCGTCACGAGCGATTGCGACGCGCCATCCTGCGCCAGGACGTCCGGCGACACGCTGATCGAGATCGAGGTCCCGAGTTCGGAGGGCCCGGTGAGCGCGGGGGTCTCCTGCTTCTTGGTGGTGCAGCCGGCCGTCAGCAGCGCAAGCCCGACGGCGGCCACGGCGAGGCGGGAAGTGAAATTCGTTCGTGCCATATGTGCTCCGGGTGTCCCTTGGCCGCTAGCCGGCCCAGTCGGCGAATGTGACTTCGATGTTGCCGGTGACGCTGACCTCGCGTCCGGTCTGATCGCGCCCGTAGAACGTGACGCGCGCGACGGTGGTGATCGCCTGGGCGCCGCCGCGGAAGGCCAGCGCCTTCAGCGGCGCCTCCTGCTTGGCCTGGATGCGGACGAGCGTGAAATCGACCCCGCCCGAGGCAGTGATGGTGGCGGTCACGCCGCTGGTGAAGGCGAAGGGCACGTCCACACCGGGTGAGTTGCGTCCGTCGCTCCGGACGTACTCGACGCGGTACTGCGTGATCGTGATGGCATTCACCGGGCTCGGGCCCAGGCCGCCGGCATCCTTCATCAAGACCTGGAAGGTCACCCGTCCGCTATCGGTGAAGACCGACCCGGTGTCGCTGACCACGTCGGACTCGACCGTGCTGTCATTCTGCGATCCTCCCGTGAGAGAAGTGATCACGAGGTAGGACGACGCCTGCCCTTGCCGGACGGCTTGGCCACACGACATCAGCAGCAGGACGCCCGTGAGGGCGACGGTCACCCGCCCGCGCGCCCCCCATACGACTTTTCGACGAACCGGCTCAATCGGCATTTCGGCGTCCATGCGACTACCCTCTCAGGATTCTTGGTGTGATGAAGATCAGCAACTCCCGGCTGGAGTCCGTCAGCGAGTTGCGCTGGAACAGCCACTTCAGGATCGGGACGCGGTGCAGGACCGGCGTGCGGTCGTTCGAGCTCTGCTCCTCGGTGACGAAGATGCCGCCGATGACCGTCGTCGCGCCGTCGTTGATCTGTACGGTCGTCTTGGCGCTTTGCGAGTTGATCGGAGGAGTACCGTTGACGGCCCTGGTGAAATCCGGGGAGGCATTGACCAGGTTGATGTCCATGATGACGGTATTGGCCATCGTGATCTGGGGCTTGACCGTGAGGCTCAGGTCCGCGTTCACGAAGGTGGTCGAGACCGTATTGTTCGCCGAGGTCTGTACCGGAATCTGGACGCCCTGCCTCACCACCGCTTCCTGGTTGTTCTGCGTCGTCAATCGCGGCGACGACAGAATGCGGCCCTTGCCGGTGTTCTCCAGGGCGGTCAGCTCGACGTCAAGGTTGAAGGCGCCGTTGATGGAACCCAGCGCGAGGCCGATCGCCGAGCTGGCCGCCTGCGTGGTCGGGAGGTTCACCGCGGTCGCGGCCTGGTCCCCCCCGCCACCTCCCCTCGGATCGACGGGACCCTGGTTTCCTCCGACGCGGCCGCCGAGGGATCCGCTGTTGGGGAAGGAGAGCCCCGTGGTGTTGCCGATCTGGGAGTTGGCGCGGCCATTGAAGCCCCACTGGATGCCGAGCGCGCGGGCGAAATCCCGGCTGGTCTGCACGACGCGCGCTTCCACTTCGACTTGCGGCTGCGGCAGGTCGAGCGACGTGATGAGATTGGCGGCCGTGGCCAGCCGATCAGGCAGATCCTGAATGATCAGCATGTTGGTACGCGGGTCCACCTGGATCTGTCCCCGCGACGACAGGACGGATTTCGTCAGAATCGGTGACAGGGCATCCGCCTTCGCGTAACTCAGCGTGAAGGTCTGCACCCGCAGTTCGCCGGCGAGCGCCTGCTGGGTTTGATAGTCGGCCTGCTCCTTCTGCTCGGTGCTCAGCACGGCGAGCGGCGCGATCCGGAGGATGTTCCCCTCGACGGTGTAGCCGAGTTTGTTCGCGCGCAGGATCTGATCGAGCGCCTGGTCCCACGGGACGTCGTTCAGGAGGACGTTGACCCGCCCCTGGACCTGGGGGTCGATGATCATGTTGAGGCCGCTCTCGTTGGCGAACACGCGCAGCACGGCGCGCAGATCGGCGTCCTCGAAGTCGAAGTTGATCGGGTGCCCGGTGTATTGCTTCTGCCCCGTACCCGGGACGTCGGACGAGAACGTCGGCGGTGTCCGCGGTGGTGCCTGCGCCGGCGGTGCGGGCCGGGGCTGCTCCGCGGGCGGGGCAACCGGCGGCTGGGCGGACTGTCGCGCCGCTGCCGCGCGCTGGGCAGGCGCGGGCCTGCCAACGGGCCGCATGGGCGCAGTCAGAGCGCTGATTGGATCCTTCGGCGTGAATGAGGCGGCGTTGGCCATCGCCTGCTCGAGCGTGATGGTGTCCTCGGCCTGGTGCTCGGCCTCGGGCGGCGCGACCGTCGGGGCGGCGACGAGCACGGCGCTCCCGGCCTTCCGGCCCTCGAAGACCACCGCGAGGTCGCGGCCGTCGGGACCGGTTCGCTCGACGTGGTAGGACGCGGCGGCGGCGATTTCCATGACGACGCGCGTCACCAGCGGCTCGCGGCTGTTGAGCGCCACGCGAACCTGCTTGACGAAGGCGCCGTCGACGCCGGTGCGGGCCGCCGCGGCCGGCGACACGTTCGGGAAGTCGAGCACGAGCCGGCGCGGCTGGTCGTCCGACTCGGTGAGCGACGAGGGCATCAGCCGGCCGTTGCCCGCCAGCGTGATGGTGGTCGCGGTGCGCGTGTGGTTGGCGCGCACCTTGTCGAGCAGCGTCGCGGGCACGCCGCTCGCCACTGCCACGGCGGCAGGCCGCACCGCGGGACCGGACTCCGGCCGTGGCGCATCAGCGCCGGTCAATGCCGGCTCGGGCTCGAGCTCGAGACGGATGACGTTTCGGGAGCTGCGCACCTTGTACGCGGAGGGGGACGCCAGCGCCACCCGCACACGCGCCACGGTGCTGCCATCGTCGGCGATGGCCTGCTCGAGACGGATGCCCGCCACGGGCCCCTTCTTCCCGAGCTGATCCGCCACGTCGGCCACCTGGACGTTGCGCAGGTCGACCAGCACGGTCAGCAGATCAGGCCGGCTCACGGCGTAGGCCGCGGGCTCCGTGGATTCGATCAGGACGGCCGCGGTCTTGCCGGTCGCCTGGGCCGAGACCCCGACGAGCCGCACCGCCGCGGGCGGCGACGCCGCCAGCCCGAGCCCTCCGCCGATCGCCGTCGCGATGGCGCAGGCGGCGATCAACCGCCGTCGCGCGCGCGCCTTCATACACACAGTCATCTTTGTCTCCGCGCCGTTCACCGTGCCTCCGGTCGAATCGCCTTCCGAACTTCACGCTGTTTCACGAGCGAGAGCGGGTCGTTGACATCCTGCGAGAACACGATGGCGTTCTGGGTAATCGCCTTGACGGTTCCGTCGAACACCTTGTCACCGGCGTGGATGATGTAGGTCCGGTTGTCCGGCGCCTGCACGAGCGCGAGGAAGCCTCCGCGGGGAGACTTGAGCACGCCTTTCACGATGATTTCGTTCACGAGCAGTCCGGCGAGGCCGGTCGGCCTCGATCCGCCCGGGGTCGGGAGATCGCCGCCGCGGCCGGCGAGACTGACGAACGGATCGCGCCGGCCGGCCGGGTCGTAGGAATAGCCGGCGCCCTGCTGGGCCGGTGCGGCCTGGGCCGGTGCGGCCTGGGCCGGAGCGGCCGGAGCCGGGGCGGCCTGCGATCCGGCTGGCGTCGCGGGCTCGCCGGCCGGCGGCGCGCCCGGCGGCTGCGGCGTCAGCGCCTCCGCATTCTTCTGTTGCGCCGCCTCCGTTTTGGCGCGAGCGTCCTTGGCGGCATTGATCGCGGGGGTCGGATTGGGCACCTGCGCCCGAGCTGTCGCGGCGGCAAGGACCAGCATCGCCGCGATGGCCACTCGCCACGTCCGACGGCCCCTTCCCAATTTCCTTCCAGCGACGCCCCTGCTCGTTGGCGAGTTGGGCCATGGGCATCGGGCGTTGGCGCGGTTCACGGTCGTCGTCATCACTTCGCGGGCGGCGCGCCGCGCCCTCCCTTGCCGCCGGCGGCGTCCTGCAGGACGAAGGTCGTCGCGGTCAGGTCCGCGATGATCGTGAAGTTCGGATCCGGGCGCGGGCTCGCGGTGAGGGAGATGTCACCGACGTTGATGATCTGGGGGAACTTGCTCACCCGGTCGAAGAAGAGCCCGAGATTATGGAACGAACCCTGCGCGGTCAGGCGGTAGGGCACCTCCGCGTACTGCGGCAGCTGTTTCTGAGCCGCCGGCGTGAACCGCAGCAGCGTGAGATTCGACTGCACGGCGAGACCCTGCAGCCGGCGCAGCACGTTGGCGACGTCCTTCTGTTCCGGCAGCACGTTCTTCAGCGTCTCGAGACGATGCTCGAGGCCGGTGACTTCCGCCTGGAACTCGCCGAGCCGGCTCGCCGTGGCCATGCCCTTGGTGATGTCGTTGGTCAGCGCGCTCAGGTGCGTCCGCTTCAGCGCCAGGTCCGCCTCGGCCTCCAGGACATAGAAATTCCAGAAGCCGTAGACCGCCATGCCGCACACCACGACGAAAGCGCCGAGCTGGCCCCACCACGGAAGTTTACTAAGAGATAGTTCCATCGTTCTGTCTGCCTATCGCTATGCCTACCGCGCCGGCGGTGCGCCGCGCCCTGCCGGCACCGGCGGTGGCGGCGGCGCATCGGGATTCTGTGACGTCGCCCTGATCGTGAAGCGGACCATGTCGCCCTGCGCGGTCTGATCCACCTGGCTGTCGAGAATGTCCACCGGCCGCTTGAACCAGCTGCTGGCTTCGAGATTCGCCACGAAGTCGGAGAGCGCGGTCAGCGAATTGGTGCGGCCCTCCATCGTGAAGCTGGCCTCGCGCTGGCCGAGCGACACCAGCCAGAGGCGATCCGGAATGGCCCGGCTGATCTCGTCGAGCACGTGCACCGGCGCCGACTGGCCGCGCCGCAGCTGCTCGATTAGGGTGACGCGCTGCTGCAGGACCGCCTTGCGGGTCTCGAACTTCTGCACCTGCGCCAGCACCGAGCGCAGCTGCTGCGCCTTGACTTCGGCGGCGACGACCTCTTCGTCGAGACGCGCGCCCTCGGTGTGGAGCGCCCAGTACCACCAGCCGATGCCGACCACCATCGACAGCAGGATCAGCGCCGCGCCGATCGTGACGCGTTGCGCCGTGGTGACCACCGCGCCCCGCGTCTTCTTGGCCGCGCCGCGCTCGACCGCGAGCAGGTTGATGCGGATCATCGGTCGCCCACCCGCCGGAGGGCCAGCCCGACGGCGACCGCCACGGTCGGCGCCACGTCGGCGGCCGACGCGGTCTTGAACTTCGCCGCGTCGAACGCGATTTTCTTGAAGGGGTCGAAGGCTTCCACCGGGGCCTCGAACCGGTCCGTCAGCATTTCCGTGAACGCCTCGGCGCGCGAGGCGCCGCCGCTCAGCATGATCCGGTCGATCTTGTCGGAGGCGGCGGTCGCCTTGAAGAAGTCGAACGTCTTCTGGATTTCCAGCATCACGTTCTCGGTGACGGCGCGCAGCACCGGGCGGGCCTCGTCGTAGGTCACCCCGTCGACCGGCAGCCCGCGCTTGAGCGCGTCGGCGGTCTCGAACGGCAGGTTCAGCTCCCGCTGGAGCGCCTCGGTGTAGGCATTGCCCCCGATCGAGATGTCGCGGGTGAATACCGACTGATCACCCTGGAGGATGTTGATGTTGGTCGCGCTCGCGCCGGCGTTGAGCAGCACCACCACCGCGTGCGGGTCGATGCCGTAGTTGACCTCGTAGGCGTTCTGCAGCGCGAAGGCGTCCACGTCCACCACCACCGCCGACCGACCGGCCTGGGCGATGACGCCGGTGTAATCCGCGATCTTCTCCTTCTTGGCGGCGACCAGGAGCACGTCCATGGTGCCCTTGCCGCTCGCCGCATCCCCACGATCGAGAATCTGGTAGTCGAGGTTGACGTCCTGGATGTCGAACGGGATGTACTGCTCGGCTTCCCAGTAGATCGACTCCGCCAGCTCGGCGTCGGACATGATCGGCAGGCTGATCTTCTTGACGATGACGGCGTTGCCCGACAGGGAGGCGGCGACGTCCTTCGTCTTGATGCCGTGACCCTCGAACAGGCGGCGGATGGCCTCGGCCACGGCGGCGCCATCGATGATCGCGCCATCGACAATACTGTCGGGCGGCAGCGCCTCGGTACCGAACGCGGTCACTTTGTAGCTCTTGCCGGCGGGCTTGAGCTCAACCGCCTTGACGGCGCTCGAGCCGATGTCCAACCCGACGAGGGCTTTAGCTCTTCGAAACACGTAATGTCCTGTTTTCCGGAAAGGCCCCACCAAGCATTGCAGGCGTTTTATCGGCACCAACCGCAGCGCAAGTGAGGTGCCACGGTCCAGCAGGCCCCAATTCTGGAAGTTCCGTGCAGAACTGTGCGCTTTGTCGATCCGCGAGTGGCCGTCCGCGCACGAAATCGTCAGCCAACGAACAGTTTCGTAATCTTGACAATGTCGCTAATTGCCGGTATCCTCGTGGTTTGCCGTCCGTGAAAGATACTGAGAGGGGTTCCATGCGTTCGTTTGTTCCGACTGCCGGCAGTGTGGAGCGGCAGTGGCATGTCATCGACGCCCAGGGCAAGGTCCTCGGCCGCGTCGCGACGGAAGCCGCCCGCCTGCTGCAGGGCAAGCACAAGGCGATTTATACGCCCTACATCGATACCGGCGATCACGTGGTGATCGTCAACGCGTCGGCGGTAAAAGTCACCGGCCGCAAAGAAGAACAGAAGTTGTACCGGTATCACTCCGGCTATGAGGGTGGCGTCCGCTCGGAGCGCTTGAAGGAAGTGCGCGCCAAGCAGCCCGCCCGCATCGTCGAGGAAGCCGTGCGCGGCATGCTGCCCAAGACCAAGATGGGCGAAGCGATGTGGCGCAAGTTGAAGGTCTACGCGGGTGACAAGCATCCGCACGCCGCGCAGAAGCCGGTGGTCAAGAAGATCAATACCAGGAGCGAGGTCGCATAAGTCGTGGCAGCAGCAATCGAGTATTACGGCACCGGACGGCGCAAGACATCGACGGCCCGCGTCTTCCTCCGGCCGGGAACCGGAACCCTGACGGTCAACTACAAGACCTTCGAAGAGGCCTTCCCCACCGAGGCGCACCGCACCCAGATCCGCCAGCCGATGGCGGTGACGGAAACCACTGACAAGTTCGACGTCCTCGCGACGATCTCGGGGGGCGGCATCGCCGGTCAGGCCGGCGCCCTCCGCCTCGGCATCGCCCGCGCGCTCGTGAAGTACAACCTCGAGCTGCGCTCGCGGCTCAAGAAGGAAGGCTTCCTGACGCGCGACGCGCGCATCAAGGAGCGCAAGAAGTACGGTCAGAAGGGCGCGCGCAAGCGCTTCCAGTTCAGCAAACGCTAATGGGAGGACATTTGAGCGGGATCGCGTTGAAGGATTTGCTCGAGGCCGGCGTCCATTTCGGGCACCAGACGAAACGCTGGAACCCGAAGATGAAGCAGTACATCTTCGGCGAGCGGAACGGGATCTACATCATCGATCTCGCCAAGACCGCCAAGCTGTTCCGCAGCGCGGAGGAGTTCGTGCACAACCTCGCCGCCGAAGGCAAGACGATCCTCTTCGTCGGGACCAAGCGCCAGGCCCAGGACGCGGTGGCCGAAGAGGCCCAGCGCGCCGGCATGTACTTCGTCAACCAGCGCTGGCTCGGCGGCCTCCTGACGAACTTTACGACGATCCAGCGCAGCCTCGCCCGGCTCCGAGACCTCGAAGCGATGGAGACCGACGGCCGCTACGAGACGATCACCAAGAAGGAGATCGCCCAGGTCGAGAAGGAAAAGAAGAAGCTGCAGAAGAACCTCGAAGGGATCCGCCACATGTCGCGGCTGCCCGACGCGGTCTTCATCGTCGACACGCGCAAGGAAAAGATCGCCGTCGACGAAGCGCGCAAGCTCAAAATCCCGGTCATCGGCGTCGTCGATACCAACTGCGATCCCGACGAAGTGGATTACGTCATCCCGGGTAACGACGACGCGCGCCGGGCGATCCGGTTGTTCGCCTCGAAGGTCGCCGACGCCGTCCTCGCCGGCCGCGGCATTCGGGAATCGGTCCAGGCCGACGACGGAGGCCCGGATGGCGACGCAGGTGCGCGGCGCGCCCGTCCGGCGGCGACGCGCCGCGAGCAGCAGGCCACCACCCCGGCGCCGGTCTGAAGGGGTTTCAGGCCTTAGGCTTAGGGCTTTAGGCTTTAGGTGACGCCGGCCTGACAACGGGCCGGCGTTTTTCACGTACGGAGAGATCACGTCATGGCGACTACGGCAATTACGGCAGACCAGGTGAAGAAGCTTCGCGACGCGAC
>JBKJRJ010000296.1:0-4044 GCA_046594705.1 Vicinamibacterales bacterium | reverse complement strand
GATGAGCCCCACACGCCGAGATTTTCTGAAGACCACCACCACGGCGGCGCTGGCCAGCGCGATGGCCCCCGCTGCCAGCGCCTTTGCCGGCCGGCGCGCCAGCGGCAGTGACGCGATCCGGATCGGCGTCATCGGCTGCGGCGGCCGCGGCACCGGCGCAGTCGAGGACGCCATCAACTCCTCTCCTGGCGTCACGTTGGTCGCGATGGGAGATGTGTTCCCCGACCGCGTGGCGTCGAGCCGCACCCGGTTGATCGAGAAGTTCGGCAAGGCGATCGAGGTGACGCCGGATCGATCGTTCACCGGACTCGACGCCTACAAGAAGGTCATCGCGAGTGACGCGAACTACATCATCCTCGCAACGCCGCCAGGCTTCCGCCCCGCCCACCTGGCCGCGGCCGTGTCGGCCGGCAAGAACATCTTCACCGAGAAGCCGGTTGCCGTTGACGGCCCCGGCATCCGTGCCGTTCTCGAGGTCTACGAAGCCGCGCGGGCCAAGGGCCTCGGCATCGCCACCGGCACGCAGCGCCGGCACCAGACCGGCTACCTCGAGACGATGAAGCGGCTGCACGACGGCGCCATCGGCGACATCGTCTCCGCGCGCTGCTACTGGAACCAGGGCTTCCTGTGGAAGAAGGATCGCGAGCCGGCGTGGTCAGACACCGAGTGGCAGCTGCGCAACTGGCTGTACTTCACCTGGCTGTCGGGCGACCACATCGTCGAGCAGCACGTGCACAACATCGACGCGGTCAACTGGGCCATGCAGGCGCATCCGGTGCGCGCCAACGGCATGGGCGGCCGCCAGGTGCGGACCGGCCCGGACTACGGCCACATCTTCGATCACTTCGCCATCGACTACGAGTACGCCAACGGCGCGACCCTGGCGAGCCAGTGCCGGCAGATCGAGGGATGCGACAAGAGCGTCTCCGAAGCGTTGATCGGCACCAGGGGATCGAGCCAGGTCGACAAGTACACGATTGCCGGTCCGCGCCCCTGGAAGTTCCAGGGGCAGGACAACCGTCCCTACGTGCAGGAGCACACCGACTTCATCGCCAGCCTCCGCGCGGGGAAGCCCTACAACGAGCTGAAGACCACCGCGGAGAGCACGCTGACGGCGATCATGGGGCGCATGTCCGCCTACTCGGGCAAGGTCGTCACGTGGGAGCAGGCGCTCAACTCCAAGGAGCAGCTGATGCCGCCGGGACTCACGCTCGGTCCGCTCGCCACGCCGCCCGTCCCGGTGCCGGGCCAGACGCCGCTCCTCTAGCGTTAGGCTTTGCGCTTTGGGCTTTAGGCTTCAGGGCTCATGGTCGTGTTCCGCATGCTTGTCGCGGCGGTCATGTTGATCGCCGCGACTACTTCCCAGGACGTCTCCACCACTCTCGAGCGGTTCGAGTACTCGCAGCCCCATATGGGGACGCTTGTGCGCATCACGGTGTATGCCGCCGACGGGCCGGCCGCGACGCGCGCGGCCGATGCCGCGTTCGCTCGGATCGGCGGGCTCGACCAGGCGCTCAGCGACTATCGCGACTCGAGCGAGCTGACGCGTGTGTCGGGGCAATCGGGCGGGGGCCCGGTGGCGATCAGCGACGATCTGTTTCGCGTCCTGCGGGCTGCGGTCGGGATGGCTCGCGACAGCGGCGGCGCCTTCGACGTCACGATCGGTCCGCTCAGCGTGCTCTGGCGCCACGCGCGGCGCGCCGGGGAGTTGCCGGATGACGCGAGCCTTGCCGCGGCGCGGGCTCTGGTGGGGGCCGGCAACCTCGAGCTTGACGAGGCGCGTCGCAGCGTCCGGCTCCTGAAACCGCGGATGCAGCTGGATCTCGGGGCGATCGCGAAGGGATTCGCGGCCGATGAGGCGGCCGCCGTGCTGACGTCACACGGCATCGACCGCGCCCTCGTCGTTGTCGGCGGCGACATCGTCGCCACCGGCCCGCCGCCCGGTAAGCCGGGATGGCGCGTGGCCGCGGCGTCGATCGGGGGAGCGGAACCGGGCAGCTTTCTCGACCTGCGGCAGGCCGCCGTCTCGACATCGGGCGACGCGGAGCAGTTCGTCGTGTTGTCCGGCGTGCGCTACTCGCACATCATCGACCCCAGAACCGGAATGCCGCTCACCGGCCGCCGCAGCGTCACGGTGGTTGCCGCGAATGGCACGACCTCGGACGCGCTCGCGACGGCGGTGTCGGTGATGGGCGCGACAGCGGGCATGAGGCTCGTGGATGCCACCGCCGGAGCGGCGGCGCGCATGACGGAGGAGACCGCTGCCGGGATTCGGACCTACCAGTCGTCGCGCTGGCGCTAGCAGCCCGCGGGGATGCATCGCTCGTCAAATGCAGCCAGACTTCACCACGGGCTGCGAAAGGACACTGATCGGGATAGGTTGGCCACGTCGGGCGTCGAGGCGCCCGCCCGGCAAGGCGCGAGGACCGCGCATACCGGGAGTCTTTCAGCGCCGCGCAACGCGGCCCGGCGGGATGCCACGGCGGTCAAGGTGGGCAACCCAATTCCGATTAGGGTCCTAAGCCTGAGGCGGCTAGCGCGGCGCGGGGCGGCTTCGGCGCTGTGCCGCGGGTCAGCGTCAGCAGCCGATCGCCGGTGACGCCGGTCCATCGCTCCCGCTGCCCGTCGGGCCACTGCACCACGACCCCGTCGACGGCAGGGGATGTGCCCAGCCCGAAATGAAGCCGTGTGTCGCTGGCCGACAGATAGCTGCCGTCCGTCCGCACGCGGCGCCAGAGGGTCGCCTTGCCCTGCCGCTCAACGCCGACCCACGCGCCGAATCCGAACCGGTTTGCCGTCGGCTGCCGCACGCCGATCTGGACCCAGTGATGGGCTGAGATGTCATGGCGGGCCTGGTTCAAGAGCAGCAGGGCCGCGCCGCCGTTGTTGGTGACCACGACGTCCACGTCGCCGTCGTTGTCCAGATCGCCGAACGCCGCGCCCCGGCCGATGCCCGGTTTCTGGAACGCTTCGCCGGCATCGGCGCTGGTCTCGCGGAAGCGCCCGTTCCCCGTGTTGCGAAACAGCTGGTTGCGCATGCGGAACGGCAGGGGCTGCCCGCGCTGCGACTCCACGATGTTGACGGCGCCGTTGGCGATGAAGAGATCGAGCAGACCGTCGTTGTCGTAGTCGAACCAGTCCGTTCCAAAGCCGGTGAACGCGGCGGTCGGCGCCCCGAGTCCCGCAGCCACCCGCGCGTCGTCGAACACGCCATGGCCGTCGTTGAGGTACACCGCGTGGGTCTCACCGATAATGTTGGTCACGAAGAGATCTTCGTGACCGTCGAGATTGACGTCGCCCGAGGCAATCCCCATGCTGCCCTCGGGGTTGCCGGCGGCGTTCAGGGCGGCGCCAGACAGCAGTCCTTCGTCGGCGAAGGTGCCGTCGCGGCGATTGATCCAGAGGTTGTTGGGCGTGGCGTCGTTGGCCACGTAGAAATCCAGCCAGCCGTCACCGTCGTAATCCCCGGTAGCGACGCCGAGTCCGGCGCCGTAGGCCCTGCTGAGGCCGGCGGCGTCGGTCACGTTCTTGAACCGGCCGCCCCCTTCGTTGCGATAGAGCCGCGACGGCACCGGCTTGTAGGAGCGCGGGCTGCAGTAGTCGCGCGCGCCGACCGCGTCGTGGCACACCTTGTTCGACGCGATCGTGAAATCGAGGTAGCGGGCGACGAACAGGTCGAGCCGTCCGTCGCGGTCGTAATCCGCAAACGCCGCGCTCGTGCTCCACAGCGTATCGGCGACGCCGGCCGCCGCCGTGACGTCACTGAAGGTGCCGTTGCCGTTGTTGTGCAGCAGCGTCGCGGCGCCGAAGCCAGTGACAAAAAGATCGAGCGCCCCGTCGTTGTCGTAGTCGCCGACGGCCGCGCCCATGCCATAGGTGCGCAACGCGAGGCCTGCGCGTTCGGTGACATCGGTAAAGCGCAGGGTCCGTGTCCCGTCGGCGGCGACTTTCAGATCGTTCCGAAACAGTCGGCTCGACGGCCCGGTCGTCCGGGCGACGGACGGCGCCTCGAGCGGCTTGCCCGCCGTAGCTTCAGCGAAGGCG
>JBKJRJ010000205.1:0-3003 GCA_046594705.1 Vicinamibacterales bacterium | reverse complement strand
GACTTCTTTTTGAAGCACGAGGGGTATGCGGGGCTGAAAAAGGCGATCGCGATGGAGCCGACGGCGCTGATCGACCTGGTCAAGGCGTCGGGGCTGCGCGGACGCGGCGGCGCCGGGTTCCCGACCGGCATGAAGTGGGGGTTCGTCGACCAGAAGTCGCCCAACCCGAAATACATCTGCTGCAACGCGGACGAGAGCGAGCCCGGCACGTTCAAGGACCACGTGCTGATGGAGCGCAATCCGCACCTGTTGTTCGAGGGCTGCCTGATCGGCTGCTGGGCGATTCGCGCGAAAGTCGCCTACATCTACCTCCGCGGCGAGTTCTACCACGTGCAGCGGATGATGGAAGCGGAGCTGAAGAAAGCCTACGCGCAGGGCTACGTCGGCAAGAACATCATGGGCAGCGGCTGGGATTGCGACATCGTGATCCACCGCGGCGCCGGCGCCTACGAGGCGGGGGAAGAGACCGCGCTGATCGAGTCGCTGGAAGGCAAGCGTGCCCAGCCCCGCATCAAGCCGCCGTTTCCCGCCGTCGCCGGCCTCTACAATTGCCCGACCGCGGTGAACAACGTCGAGACGCTGTGTAACCTGCCGGCGATCCTGCTGAACGGGCCGGAGTGGTTCGCGCAGCTCGGGCCGGAGAAAAACGGCGGTCCGAAGTTGTACTGCGTCAGCGGGCACGTCCGCAATCCGGGCACCTTCGAGGCGTCGATGCACACCACGTTGAAGGAGCTCATCTTCGATCGGGCCGGCGGCATCCGCGACGGCCACCAGCTGAAGGCGGTGATTCCCGGCGGCTCGTCGGTGCCGATCCTGCTGCCCGATCAGCTCGACATCCCCGCCAGCTTCGACGCGGTGCAGCAGGCCGGCTCGATGCTCGGCTCGGCCGGGATCATCGTCATGGACGAGACTACCTGCATGGTCTGGGCGGCGATGAACCTGATGCACTTCTACGCGCACGAGTCGTGCGGCAAGTGCACCCCCTGCCGTGAAGGCGGCGCCTGGCTGCACCAGATCCTGGCGAAGATTGAGCGCGGTGACGGCGAGCTGCGCGACCTGGATCTGCTGACCAGCGTGTCGAACAACATCGCCGGCAAGACGCTGTGCGCCTTCGGCGACGCCGAAGCCACGCCGCCGCTGACCACCCTCAAGCATTTCCGCGCTGAGTACGAGGCGCACATCCGCGAAGGCCGCTGCACCGTGCCGTCCGACTGGCGGGCCCGCCACGCGGCGGCGGTGGCGCACTGATGCCGATGATGACCGCTGCAAGGCACCACGATCACACCGCGTCTTTGTGGTCTGCGGTTCTTCGTGGTCGTCGCGCTGACGCCGTCGGCCGTACTCCGGAGGCCGGGTAGCAATGCCTTCGTTCATCACGCCGAACCTCATCGCGCACCTGACGCTGATCTTCATCATCTTCAACGTCCTGGTTCTGGCGTCGGCGTTCATGGTGTGGATGGAGCGCAAGGTGTGCGCCTACATCCAGGACCGCGAGGGCCCCAACCGGGTCGGGCCGGCCGGGCTGCTGCAGCCGTTTGCCGACGTCATCAAGCTGGTGTTCAAGGAAGACCTGCGGCCGACCACCGCCGACGCGCTGATCTTCGCGATCGCGCCGGTGATCGCCACGGCGACGGCGTTCGCGGCGTTCTCGGTGGTGCCCTTCGGCAACGAGATCACGCTGTTTGGGCTGCTCGACGAGCCGATCCGCCTGCAGGTCACCGACGTCAACGTCGCGGTGCTGGTCATCTTCGCGGTCACCTCGATGGGCATCTACGGCATCGTGCTGGCGGGCTGGAGCTCGAACAGCAAGTACTCGCTGCTCGGCGGCTTGCGCTCGGCGGCGCAGATGATCAGCTACGAGCTCTCCTACGGCCTCGCCCTGGCGGCGGTCGTGATGCTGGCCGGCTCGTTGTCGCTGCGGGAGATCGTCGTCAACCAGTCCGGTTACTGGTGGTACGTGATCCCCAAGTGGTACATCTTCCTGCAGCCGCTGGGCTTCCTGATCTACATGACCGCCGGAGTGGCCGAGACCAATCGCGCGCCGTTCGATTTTCCGGAGGCGGAACAGGAACTGGTGGCCGGCTACCACACGGAGTACAGCAGCATGAGCTTTGCGCTGTTCTTCATGGCCGAGTACATCAACATGGTCACCGTGTCGGCGGTGGCGACCAGCCTCTATCTCGGCGGCTGGCTGGGCCCGTTCCTGCCCGAATGGCTCGGCTGGATCTGGTTCATGATCAAGGTCCTCCTCATCCTCTTCTTCTACGTGTGGATGCGGTGGACGCTGCCGCGCCTGCGCTACGACCAGCTGATGGAGTTTGGCTGGAAGTGGCTGCTGCCGGCCGCGGTCCTCAACCTGATCGCCACGGCGGCGCTGGTGATCTGGCTAGGATGATATGGAACTGATCGCTTTCTACATTCTCGCGGCCATCGCGGTGATCGCGTCGCTGGGCGTGGTGGCGCAGCGCAACCCGATGCACAGCGTGCTCATGCTGATCGTGTCGTTCGGCGGGCTGGCGGGTCTCTACATCCTGCTCGACGCGCCGTTCACCGCGGTCACCCAGATCATCATCTACGCCGGCGCCATCATGGTGCTCTTCCTGTTCGTCGTCATGCTGCTCAACGCGCATACCGAGGACGAGTCGGTCCCCGCGGCGCTCGGTCCGCATGCGATGAAGCTCGGTGCGGTGCTGTCGATCGTGCTGTGCATCGAGGTGGTGGTGGCGTTCATGAAAATCCCCATCACCTCGTGGAGCCACGACCCCGCCACCGCGACCGCGGTGAGCGACGTCGGCCGGATCGGCAGCGTGCTGTTCACGACCTACGCCTTCGCCTTCGAAGTGACGTCGATCCTGATTCTCGTGGCGATGGTGGGCGCCGTCGTCATCGCCGGCAAGCCCCGGAGCGAGCACTGATGCTGTCGTTGAATCACTTCCTCCTGCTGTCGGGCATCCTGTTCTCGATCGGGACGGCGGGCGTCTTCCTGCGCCGCAACCTGATCAC
>JBKJRJ010000181.1:0-3053 GCA_046594705.1 Vicinamibacterales bacterium | reverse complement strand
TCGCCACGCCTCTTCGGCGCCGCGCGCCTGGCTCGCGCGCGCACGCCTCCCATCTTTCCACTCGCCGTCCGCAGGACGTGGACGACGGCGGAGCTCACCGCCGGCTATCGCCTCACGCGGGACTGGACGGTGCGCGCCGGTTATTTCGGCCAGCAGTCGTATAACGCCATCGACCTGGACCACCAGGCGGCGGTGTCGCTCGTCTGGGCCAAGCGCTGGTACTAGACGACGGCCTGCGGCTGACACGGAGATCGCAGAGTTCACACCAATCACGGCGTGTCAGAATCACAGACACCGCCTGGTGGTCTTCGTGGTCAGCCGTGGGCCTTGCCACGGGCTACCGCTGCCAGCCTACTGAGAAGACCGTCCGTCCATCGCGCAGCCCACGGGCCAGGTCGGCTCGCAGGACCCCCACTCCGAACAGCCCGATACGGACGCCGACGCCGGCGTCGAGCTGGGTTCGCTCCACCGCCGCCTCGAGCCCGCGCGTGGCGCGCGCGATATCGATGAAGACCGCGGGTGCCAATCGCAGAGGGCGCGCCGCCGGCGTCACCCAGCGCTGAACTTCGAGGGATCCGAACGCCAGCCGGCGGCCGAATACGCCGCCGCGGATCACGCCGTCGTCCAGGAGCGGATGCGCGCGCAACAGCACGTCGCGCGCGTGGCCGGTGTCGGCGCCCGGCCAGAGAAAGGCAGGGGACGAGGCGGTCACGGCGCGATAGCCGCCGTCGGCGCGCCATGCCACGCTGTTGAGCGTCGCGCGCCAGCGCGCCGCGATGTCCCCGCCGCCGAATGACGTGCCTTTTCCCTGCCAGGTTGCGGCCCCGGCTTCCAGCACCACGCGATCGACGACCGGCCAGAATTCCACGCCGCCGGATAGCGCGGCGGTGCGCGGCCGGCCGCGCCAGTGCTCGATCGCGGCGCCGCCGCGGATGCGCGTGCGCTGATCGATCCAGTTAGCGATCTCGGCGCCGGCGCGGGTGCGTGTCTCCGCGAAGGCAGACGCACCGAACGCCTGGGTTTCTCGCGAGGCGTCGAGGCGCCAGATCCCCCACGGTCCGGGCGCCGCGTAGGTGACCCCGACCATCGGCCGGTGGCGCCAGAACCGCCACGCCGCCGAGACCACGTCACCCCCGCCGCTGACGCCCGCGACTGCAGCGGCGATTTCACGCTCGGTGGCGGCGCGGACGCCCATGGCGATCCACGAGGGATACGTCGTCGGCGCGCGCCGGTGCTCGACCACCGCGGCCTCGATTTTTGCGCGGCCGTTGTCCTGCGGCTGGAACGAGAGGCGCGCGCCCGCCACCGCAGGCACCGCGAGGACACGCCGCCGCGCGAGACGCAGGGCATCGGGCGTCAGCAGCTGCCTGGGCCGCACGCCGATCGCGTCGGCAATGACCATGTAGCGGGTGTGCTGGAGACCTGTGATGTCGACCAGGTCGGTGCGCGGCTCGCCGATCCGGTTCCACGCCGCGAGCGCCGCCAGATCCTCGTGGCGAAGGTACTCCGCGGTCGCCAGCAACCGCCACGCGTGCGCGTCGCCCGCATCATGGCCGACGGCGCGGCGGGCGTGCGCCGCCGCCGCCGTCCAGTCCTGGTCGAGCGCATCCAGTCCGGCCAGCTCACGCCACGGCGCGGAGGCGGCGGGACACGACGTTGCGGCCTTCTCGAGCCCGCGGCGCGCGGCCGCCTTGTCGCCGGCCACGGCCAGCGCGACCGCGCCGTCGACTTCCCCCGCGCACGGCCCTGGCACCGGGGCTGTTTCGGCGACCGCGACAGGGGCCGGCGCGGGACCCGCGCCTTCCGCGGGCGGCAGGAGCACGAGCATCCAGCGGTCGGACTTCTGCCACGCAGCGTCGAACCTGGCGAGGCTCAGCACGCGCGACGGCGCGCGCGCCGGGTCGTGCAGGATGATTTGTTGAGCCGCGGCCGATACCACGACGACGTAGTGGTAGCGTCCGGGCCGATCCTCGATCAGGGCAATGACCGGCCGGCCCTGGCTCAACTCGGCCGCGAGGCGGGCCATGTCTCCGCCGCCCGCGACAGTTTTCCAGCGACGCTCCTCGAGCGCCCCAACCAGGGCCGACGTCCTGATGCCGCCCGCCGAGCGATCGACTAGCGGTGCAAAGATGTCGGGAAAGACGTCGGACGCGCCCCAAAAGCGCATGACCATCGCGGCCGCGGCGCCGCCGCACAGGGCTTCAGTCTGCGGCAGGTAGGGAACGCTGAGAATGAGAGGGGAAGTCGATTGCGCCCGCACCGGGACGCCGAGAGCGGCCGCCGCGCACAGCGCGACGGCCCAGACACGAATGGTCACCCCGATCAGACGAGGACGGCGATCAGGATGATGACCAGCAGGATGACGATGATCGTCGTGGTGGTGATCACGACCGTTGCGCCACCGGCGAGATCCTGACTGACGGCGCGCGCCTGACCGGCGGCCTGGCGCAGCTGGTCGCCCTGAAGGGTGGACACGGCCGCCTGGGCCTGCTCCACGGAGAGGCCGGCCTTGGCGGCGACACTCTTCACCTGGGGATTCTGCAGAAAGCTGCGGAGCGTGTCGCGATCCGCCTGTTCCTGGCTGACGCGCTGCTGGACCGCCTGGTCGAGCGCGGAGCGGTTGATCACGTGGGTCTGCTGGGCAAACGCCGCGGGCGCGCACATCATCACCGCGAGCGTCGTACCGAGAATTCGCCGAAACATCTGCATGAGCTGCCTCCTCCGAGGAATCACGGAAATCGCGACCCTTCGAGTTCCGTGGCAAGCACTTTCCATGCCGCCCGAGAATTGCGGTGACATTTGAACTCATCGCCGCGAGGTGTCGCCGGCGGCGGCGCCGCCCGGCCCGGCGCCGCCCGAGGCGTGCAGCTCGGCGATCAGCGCGTCGATGTCGTCCATGCGCCTATCCTACCGTCTACCCACCGGGCGGCGCGAAAGCCACTTGTACTTTCGATCGCGTTCTGATAATTTCCCGCGCGAGTGAAGATCCTCGTGGGGTTAGGGCTGTCGATTCTGCTCTTCAGCGTGGCGGGGGATCGCGGCGTCACGGCGAT
>JBKJRJ010000229.1:0-4725 GCA_046594705.1 Vicinamibacterales bacterium | reverse complement strand
CGCAGCCCGGCGTTGGTGTCGTTGAGGTGATCGTGGAATCCGCAGCTTCCCGCGTTCGCGAAGACGCGTGTCACCTTGGTCTGCCCGGCCGCGAGGCTGCTGAGGCCGGCCTCGATCGACGGACAGCTGCCGTGCTGCGGGTGCGGGTTCGACGCCATCTCGTGCGACCGGTTGTCGTTGTTGATGAAGGTGACCGTCTGACCGACGGCGACCGTCACCGTGGCCGGGGAGACACCGGCGCCGGAGATCGTGATGGTCGCGCCGCTGGCTCCGGAGGTCCCGCCATCGCGAACCGTCACGGTGGCGCTGCCGCCGGAAGAGCCGGGCGAGCTGGGAGAGCCGCCGCCGCACGCGGTGAGCAGGCCGACAGCCAGGATCGAACCGATGACAAGCGCGCGCATGAGGACCATCCTTAGAAAAACTTCCGTGAAATGTTGAACCCGATGAACCATGAGTCACTCAGGCCGCCGCGCGCCAACTGGCCCATGGTGGTGCCGAAACCGTTCGAGACGTTGATCTGGAAGGCGTGGCCGCCCGAGCGCATCTCGATGCCGATGCTGCCCTGATCGACGCCGGGCTTGTAGCCGCTCAGCCGCGGCGTGACTTCGCCGACGAGATAGGTCGTCGGCCGGATCCTGATGCGGGCGCCCAGTCCGATCATCAAGGTGTTGTTGTCGAAGCCTGACACCTCCGTGGGGTCCGAGTTCACGACCACCATCGGCTCGGCGTAGACCGCCGCGAGCTTGCCCAGCTTCCTGGACGCGAGCAGGCCCAGCGTGGACGACTTCTGGCCACGCAGATTGTTGGTCCCCTCCAGCGTCGCCAGCACATCCAGCCCGATCGGACGGCCGGGCTTTTCCTGCAGCAGGTTGTGCTGGCCGAACACCTGGATGGTGCGGTCGCTCGTGCGATGGACGCCGACCTGCGTGCCGGGCAGCAGCCCGTAGCGGAACTCGAGGCCGATCTGCGCACCGGAGTCGAAGCCGAAGAAATCGCTCAGCAGGTCACTGAGGTCCCCGCGCCCGAGCGGCCGCGAGAACCGGTGAGTGACGCGGAAGGCCGTCTTGCGCGCCGGCATCCGCAGCGTCGTCGGCAGCGCGGCCAGATTGAAGTCTGGCTGCAACGGGTCGAGACGGCTATCTGGGTTGGTGGCCGGCGGAGTAGACGCGGGAGCAGACTGTGCGAACAGCGGCCCGCTGCTCAGCGCCAGCAGCAGGCACCCGCCGCAGACCGCCTTTGAACAACTCGTCATCGAGGGTCATCATCGCAAGGTCGATGCCTGCATCTGCCCCGGTTAACGTGAACAAAATACGGCAGTTGGTTACGGCCGAGGAAAGTTCTTACGCAAACCGTAAACGCCGCGGCGCGGTGGTGTGGCCGCCCGGTGCCTACTCGATGCGGTGTTTGGCGAGGTAGTAGCTCAAGGCGCGCTGGCTGATCCCCATCGCCTCCGCGGCGTCCTTCTTCACGCCGCTGGCGGCCTGCAGCGCACGCCGGACGGTCTCGCGTTCGGTCCAGTCCAGGTTCTGGCGCAGTGAGCTCGAAGGCAGCCCCTGGACGGCGGTCGACGCCACCCCGAGCAGCCGCACCACATCGGCGCCGATCATTGCGCCGGGGGACAGCACCACGGCGCGCTCGACCGTGTTCTCGAGTTCGCGGACGTTCCCAGGCCAGTCCGCCGCGTGCAGCGCCTCGAGCACGCCGGCTTCGATACCGTCGATCCGCTTGCCGGCGCGCTGCGCGTGCTTGCGCACGAAGTGATCGACGAGCAGCGGAATGTCGTCGCGCCGCTCGCGCAGCGGTGGAATATGGATGGGGATGACGTTCAGCCGGTAGTAGAGATCCTCCTGGAAGCGTCCGTCCGACACCATCTGGCGGATGTCGCGATTGGTTGCGGCAATGACGCGGACGTCGACCTTGTGGCTGCGCTCCGATCCCAGCGGCTCGAACTCGCGCTCCTGCAGCACGCGCAGCAGTTTCGACTGCAGCGCCGGCGCCATCGTCCCGATCTCGTCGAGGAAGATGGTGCCGCCGTCGGCCAGCGCGAACTTTCCCTTCTTGCTGGTCAGCGCCCCGGTGAAGGCGCCCCGGGTGTGCCCGAACAGCTCCGATTCCAGGAGGTTTTCCGGGATCGCCGCGCAGTTGACCTTGACCATCGGCATGTCGCGCTGCGCGCTGTGAAAATGGATCGCCCGCGCGACCATCTCCTTGCCGGTTCCCGTTTCTCCGGTGATGAGCACGGTGCTTTTCGACTTCGCCACCATCTGCGCCGTGCGGATGAGTTCCTGCATCAGGCGGTTGCGCCCAATGATGCCGTACTGGTTGAACTCCTCGTCGCGCTCGCTGAGGAGATAGCCGTGCTGCGTCCGCAGGCGGTGGTGGTCGATGGCGCGATTGACGACGACCAGCAGTTCGTCGATCTCGAACGGTTTCTGCAGGTAGTCGAGCGCTCCCAGCTTCATCGCTTCAATCGCGCTCTCGACGGTGGCATGGGCCGTCATCAGCAGGATCTGTGGCCGCTCGTTGGGGGCCGAGGCCGCCACCAGCTCGCGGATCAGGTCGAGCCCGGTGAGCTCGGGCATCAGGTTGTCGACCAGCAGCACGTCGAACGGGGAGCGGGCGAGCAGCCGCTGCGCCTCGCGCGGGCAGCCGGTGGCGACGACCTCGTGGTCCTCCTCGCGCAGCGCGCGGGCGAGCGCTTCGCGGATCTTGGTCTCGTCGTCAACGAGCAGTATCGAGCCGGTGGTCTTGGTCATGCGGTCGGGGGATCGAGGGGGAGCTCGATGCGGACTTCGGTGCCGCGTTCGTGCTCGCTGGTCACCGCGATGCGTCCTCCCAGTCCTTCGATGATATTGCGTGAGATCGCAAGACCGATGCCGGTCCCGGTACGGCGGGTGGTGAAATACGGGTCGAAGAGGCGGGGCAGGTCCTCCGGCGCGACACCGCTGCCGTTGTCGGACACCAGAATGGCCAGCCGGCGGGGGTCGATCTGCAGGGTCCGGAGCCTGATATCGGGTTCCCGGCCGGCGACGGCCTGCAGCGCGTTGCCCAGGATGTTGACCAGCGCCTGGCGCAGCCGTTCGGCGTCGGTGGTGACGGGCGGCAGGGCCCGATCCAAGTCGAGGCGGATGGCCGGGGTGCCGTCCGCCGCGCCGGCGGCACGCGCCGCGTCGGCCGCCAGCGCGTTGAGGTCGGTGGCGGCGAGCTCGAACTTGATCGGGCGTGCGAAGTCCAGCACCTCGGTGACGATCCGATTGAGCCGGAAGATTTCCTCGTCGATGTCCCTGGCCGCGAGGCTCGCCTGTTCGGCGCCGGCGTCCTGGCGCCGCAGCGTCCGCAGCGAGGTCTTGATGATCATCAGCGGGTTGCGAATTTCGTGCGCCACCACGGTGGAGAGCCGGCCGAGCGACGAGAGGCGTTCGCGCTGCGAGGCCTCACGCTGGAACTTCTCGATCGCGTCGGTCATCGAGTTGAAGGTGGTGGCGAGCAGGCGCGCGTCTTCGTCCTGCCAGCGCGAGTCTGGCGAGACCGGGATGCGGCGCGTGAGGTCGCCGCTCGCGGCCATCTCCCGCATCGTGGTGGTAATCGTCTCGACCGGACGCGTCACGGTGCGCGCGACCGCATAGCTGAGGAGAATGGCGCCGAGCACCGCGACCACCGCGGTGAGCCCGAGCTTGGTGTGCAGCTCGGTGAGGAACTGCTGCCGCTCGACCCGAGAGCGAAGGACAATCCCGATCGGCTGGCCGCGCGGCCCGGGGGGGCCGAGCGGGTTGGCGAAGGCCAGGTATTCTTCGCCGTTCAAGTCGAGCCGGGTCGAGGCGCCGGGGGTGGCCAGGAGCGTGGCGAGCGTCGGCCAGCTGGCTTCCGGCAGGGTCGCGGCCTTGATCACGCCGTTCACACCGAACGCGATCTCGCTGTTCGTCAGGTTTTTGAAGCGGGTGGCCTGGCGGTAGTCGAGGCTGGCGCCCAGGATGAGGGTGCCGAGGACGTCGGGCTGCCCCTCGTCGATCCAGATCGGCACCGACTTGATCAGCAGGATGCCGTGCGGCTCCGGCCAGAAGGCCTCCCGTTCGGCCGCCTGGGTCCGGCCGATGGTGGCGGCGGCCGCCAGCGCCTCGTCCGGCACGTTGCTCGTGCCCAGGCGGGCGAGCACCCGGCCGCGGTTGTCGGCAATGGCGAACAGCTCCGCATTCGCTAGCTGGTTCTGGTATTTGCGGGCGATCGGCTCCAGGGTGGCCGGGTCCCGGGTGTCCACGGCGGCCTTGAGGACCGGCAGGTCGGCGATGAGCCGCGCGTCCCGGCTGAAGTTCTCGAACAGCACCTTGCGGTACTCCTCGACCAGGGTCGCGGCCTCGTCTATGCCGCGCTGCAGCTCCTGCTCCCCCTGCCGGGTGACGGCGCGATTCACGATGTAGATCGCGACGCCGATCGCCAGCACCGCCAGCAGCGCCGTCGCCAGAAAAATGCGGTTCGTCAGGGAGGAGAAGACGTTCATCGCCGCTTACACATGGGGTGATATAGTTATCACGTGGCCTACATCATCACAGAACCCTGTATCGGAACCAAGGACACCGCGTGCGTCGACGTGTGCCCGGTGGACTGCATCCATCCGCGCAAAGACGAGCCCGACTTCGCCACGGTCGACCAGCTGTTCATCCACCCGGACGAGTGCATCGACTGTGGCGCCTGCGTGCCGGCCTGTCCGGTGGAAGCGATTTTCGCCCT
>JBKJRJ010000187.1:0-3878 GCA_046594705.1 Vicinamibacterales bacterium | reverse complement strand
ACCTTCATCCGGCGGCCCGTCGCGACCACGCTGCTGGTCCTGACCATCCTGATCTTCGGCGTCATGGGCTACACCCGGCTGCCCGTCGCCGACCTGCCGACCATCGACTATCCCGTCATCCAGGTCAACGCCAACCTGCCGGGAGCCAACCCCGAGACGATGGCCTCGACGGTGGCGACGCCGCTCGAGAAGCAGTTCGCCACCATCTCGGGGATCACGTCGATCAGCTCCCGCAGCGGCCAGGGCGGCACCAGCATCTCCCTGACCTTCGATCTGGACCGCGACATCGACGCCGCCGCGCAGGACGTGCAGACCATGATCGCGCGGTCGGCGCGCGGCCTGCCGCCGGGCATGCCCAACCCGCCCTCCTACAGCAAGAGCAACCCGACCGACATGCCGGTCCTGTTCCTGACCCTGACGTCGGAAACGCTGCCGATGGCGCAGGTCGATCGCTACGCCGAGACCGTGCTGGCGCAGCGGATGTCGATGGTTACCGGCGTGGCGCAGGTGAACGTCTACGGCGCGCAGAAATACGCCGTCCGCGTCGACCTCGACCCGACCCAGCTCGCCGCGCGGCAGATCGGCATCGACCAGGTCACCCAGGCGATCAACGGCTCGAACGTCAACCGGCCGACCGGCACGCTCTACGGGCCGAACCGTAACTTCGTCGTGCAGTCGAGCGGACAGCTGATGTCCGCGGAACAGTTCCGCCCGATCGTCGTCGCCTACCGCAACGGCAACCCGGTGCGGCTCGAAGAGGTCGCGCGCGTCTACGACGGCGTCGAGAACCCGCGCAACGCCAGCTGGTACAACGGCAAGCCCGCCCTCTATCTCGGCATCCAGCGCCAGCCCGGCACCAACACTGTGGAAGTGGTCGACCGGGTCAAGGCGCTGCTGCCGGAACTCCAGGCCCAGCTGCCCGGCTCGATTCAGCTCGCCGTCCGCAGCGATCGCTCGATCTCGATCCGCGAGTCGGTGCACGACGTCAAGTTCACGCTGGTCCTCACGGTCGTGCTCGTCGTGCTCGTCATCTTCCTGTTCCTGCGCAACCTGTCGGCAACCATCATCCCCAGCCTGGCGCTGCCGTTCTCGATCGTCGGCACGTTCGCGGTGATGTGGGCGCTCAATTACAGCCTCGACAACCTGTCGCTGATGGCGCTGACGCTGTCGGTCGGCTTCGTCGTCGACGACGCCATCGTCATGCTGGAGAACATCGTCCGGCACATGGAGATGGGCAAGACGCGCATGCAGGCGGCGCTCGACGGCTCGAAGGAGATCGCGTTCACCATCGTCTCGATGACAGTGTCGCTGGCCGCGGTCTTCATTCCGATCCTGTTCATGGGCGGCATCGTCGGCCGCCTGATGCACGAGTTCGCGGTGACCATCGGCGTGGCGATCCTGGTGTCCGGGCTGGTGTCGCTCACCCTGACGCCGATGCTGTGCAGCCGCTTCCTGCAGCCGCTGCACACGATGAAGCACGGCTGGCTCTACAGTGTGATCGAGCGGTTCTTCGATCGCTGGCTGCGCGGCTACGCGTGGACGCTCAGACAGACCATCCGGTTCAGGGGCGCCACGATGGTGGTGTCGGCGCTGCTGCTGGTCGGCACCGTGTACCTGTTCCAGATTGTGCCGAAAGGCTTCATCCCCAGCGTCGATACCGGCCAGATCAACGGCGGCGTCGAGTTCGCGCAGGGGGTCGGCTACGAGACGACGGTCGTCAGGATGCGCCAGCTGATGGAGATGCTGCAGAGCGACCCCAACGTGGCGGCGTTCACGGCCGACTCGGGTGGCGGCCGCCTGAATATCGACCTCAAGCCACGCGAGGAGCGCAAGGGCAAGACCGCGGATCAGATCATCGAGGAATTGCGGCCGAAGCTGAATCGCATTCCCGGCATCCGCGTCAGTCTCACCAATCCGCCCGCGATCCGGATCGGCGGCGGTCCCGGCGGCGGCCGCGGCGGCGGCGGGGCCTACCAGATCGCCTTGCAGAACCCCGACACTGAGGAGCTCTACCGGGTGGCGCCGCAGTTCGAAGCGAACCTGCGCGAGATCCCGGGACTGCAGGACGTCAACTCCGACCTGCAGTTGCGCACGCCGCAGCTCACCGTCGATCTTGATCGCGAGCAGATCGCCGCGCTCGGCCTGACCGTGGACCAGGTGCAGTCGGCGCTCTCGTCCGCCTACAGCGCCCGCCAGGTGTCGCAGATCTTCGCGCCCGATGACCAGTACGAAGTGATGATGCAGGTGGCACCGGAGTTCCAGCAGAACCCGGCGGCGCTCTCCATGCTCTACGTGCAGGGGCAGGGCGGTAAGCTGATTCCGCTGTCGTCGGTGGTGACGACGCGGCAAACCGTCGGGCCGCAGTCGATTAATCACATCGGGCAGCTCCCGTCGGTCACGCTCTCGTTCAACCTGCAGCCGGGTGTCGCGCTCGGCGACGCGCTCGCCCGTGTCCAGGAGATGGCCCGGCAGACACTGCCTGACACCGTGACGGCGACACCTCAGGGGACCGCCCAGGCGTTCGAGGAATCGATGCGCGGCCTCGGCTGGATCCTGGCCCTGGCGATCTTCGTCATCTACGTCGTGCTCGGCGTGCTCTACGAGAGCTTCATTCACCCCATCACGATTCTCTCGGGCCTGCCGTCCGCCGGCTTCGGCGCCCTACTGACGCTGCTGCTGTTCAAGCAGGACCTGGACATCTACGCCTTCGTCGGGATCATCATGCTGGTCGGGCTGGTGAAGAAGAACGGCATCATGATGATCGACTTCGCGATCGAGCGCCGCAAGGAGAGCGATGTCAGCCCGGCCGACGCCATCTACGAGGCCTGCCTGGTGCGCTTCCGCCCGATCATGATGACGACGATGGCGGCGCTGATGGGCACGCTGCCGATTGCGATGGGCATCGGCGCCGGCGCCGAAGCGCGCCAGCCGCTGGGGCTGGCGGTCGTCGGCGGGCTGCTGGTGTCGCAGACCCTCACGCTCTACGTGACCCCGGTGTTCTACGTCTACATGGAAAACATGCAGGACTGGCTGCGGGCTCGCAAGCGGACGAAGCAGCCGGTGCTCGCGGTCGCCGGTCACGAACACGCGGCGAAGTAGGCTTTGGGGTTTAGGCTTTAGGCTTTAGGCCGCGGCCGCAACGCAGCCGTCACGTCACGAGCCAGATCACCGGCGTCCTCGTAGGCGATGACCTCGCAACGCGGGTGCGAATTGCCGGCGATCAGCCGCGAGATCTGGTCCCGCCGGACGGCGCGATAGAGCAGCACCACGCGCTGCTCGGTGCGGTCGGACCGTCCGAGCACGTAGCCCACCTCGAATCCCACCCCGAAACTCGAGCCTGACGCGTCCGCGATCAGGACGTCAGACGCCTCGAGCCAGGCGATGTCCCGCTCGTAGACCGCTTGCGCGGTGAGCGCCGACTCAGCACGCTCGACGCCGTCTTCGAGCAGGTGCTTCGTGAGGATGGTGTGTCCAGCCGCTTCGAGCGCCGTGACCAGCGACCGGAGCCCGGCGATTGCGCCGCGGTCGCCACGCACCGTGCACGCGAGGTAGATCCTCATGCGCGCACTCTACCATCCGGGCCGTTTGCTGTTCAGCCTCCGGTCGCGCCGAACCCGCCCCGCGCGCCCTCACGCAGCGCCCCCTCGGTATCGTGCCACTCGGCTCGTGCCACCGGCATGAACAACCCCTGAGCGATCCGATCGCCCTTGCGGACCCTGACGGGCGCCTGCGTGAAATTGAGCACCTGGATCTTCACTTCGTCGGTGGCGCCACAGTAGTCCTGGTCGATGACCCCGACGCCGTTCGCGACCATCAGTCCCCGCTTCAGCGGCGTGCTGCTGCGCGCGAAGATGCCGAGCACGTGTCCGGTCGGCACC
>JBKJRJ010000150.1:0-4227 GCA_046594705.1 Vicinamibacterales bacterium | reverse complement strand
AGGACGATGACGTCGCGTGCCATGACCGCCTTCAGGCAGTCCGCAGGTGCGGGAAGGGCAGCACGTTCGAATCCGTCGCGATGACGTGGGAGTGCTGCTCGCAGATCGCCTCGAGCTGCTTCGACTGCTTGTAGAAGCTGCCCATCGAGTAGCCGCACAGCAGCGCGAAGTGGTATTTCAGGCCCAGCTTGTTCCAGAGCATCTCGAGCGCGATCGCGGCGTCGCTCTGGCCCTCCTTCCAGAGGACGTCGACCATCTCGCCGTATGCGCGCATGATGCCCGGCCGGCCGGTCAGCGTCTGCTGCACCACGGTGCCGATGCTCCTCTCGAACAGGTCCTTGTCCGGCCGGCCGTTGACCATGAAGAGCCCCAGCGAATCGTCCGCGTCGAGCAGCAGCAGGTCGCCGCGCCGGATTGCCGCATCACAATCAATCAGGCGGGCGCTCAAGTGTTCGAGGATCGACGCGCGGTGCGACGGCGTGGCGATCACGATCGCGGGCTGCCGGACGATCAACCCTTCCGCAAGAAAGCCCGCGACGGTGGTGAAGAGGCTGTCGTCGCTGCCGTAGAACTTCACGGCATGATTGTGGCCGGTCGCAGGGGCCGACGGTTGGCTCAACATGGCAACAGGGTACCACTCGAGGTTTGGAGCCGTCTCGGGAATTCGTTACAGTCAAGGTGTAAAGCTCAACTGTTTGAAAATATGATGAATGTGATGCTCGTGGGGCTCGGGGGAGCGCTGGGTTCAATGGCGCGTCATGGCGTCGGGCTGGCCATCGCGCGCCTGGCGCCGACCAAGGTCACGCCATACGCGACGATGACGGTGAACCTGGCAGGATGCCTGGTGATCGGCTGGCTCGCCGGCCTGCTCGCGAGCCAGCGCATCACGCTCGGGCCCGGGCTGCGCGCCTTCGTGTTCGTCGGCCTGCTCGGGGGTTTCACCACCTTTTCGAGCTTCGGCCTCGATACCTTTACGCTCGCGCACGCCGGCCGGTCCGGCGCCGCGGCCCTCAACCTCGCCATCCAGGTGGCGGTGGGATGCGGACTGGTGGCGGCGGGCTACACCGCGGCCGTCCGACTACACTAACCAGTCGCCGGCGGGGCGGGGCGGGCGAGCTTCAGGATCTGGCGGATCTCGCGAGCCAGCGCGTCCGGGAGCACGGGCTTCGCGAGGAAGCCGTCAGCGCCCGCCTTCTTCGCGCGCTCCCGATCCTCGTCGAACGCGTGCGCGGTCAGCATGACCAGCGGGATATGGCTGGTGGCCGGGTCTTGTTTCAACAGCCGGGCCGCTTCCCACCCGTCCATGCGCGGCATGGTGGCATCCATCAGGATGAGCGCCGGCTTTTCGAGCTTGGTCTGGGTGAGGGCGTCCTGGCCGTTGACCGCTTCAGCCCAGCGGAAGCCCTCGTGCTCCAGGTACAAGCCGTACATCTCTCGCGCGTCGAGATTGTCGTCGACGATGAGGATCAGGGGCGGCGGCTGGGACATGCGACGCTAGTCTACTGCCTACCCGGACCTTGCTGACAAGGACCTGCCGCTGCGGTTCTACACGCGTGAACGGCTGTTCGGTGACGAGGCGCGGGCCGGCTGGGCGGAGCCCGATCGCCGTCCACTTGGCGTGATAGCGTCTTAGGATGATGCGCACTCGCCTGGCCCTCGTGATGCTCGTGGTGGGAGTGGCGGTGGTGGCGCGGCCGCCGCGGCTCTCCGGGCAGCGGGGCCCGCTGCCGATGGACCTGATGCCGGCGGAGCGCGCGGCCGCGTTCGTGGACGCCGCCTCGCGCGGGCTCGACTACCTGCCGGGTGAAGTGGTGGTCCGGTTCAAGGAGGGGATGACGCCGGCGCGCCAGCAGCGCGCGCTCGACGCGCTACGCAGCCGTCCGTCGCTCGACACCCTCGAATGGGCCGGCGAGGTCGCGATCGTCCGGGACGCCTCACAGCCCGACGCCCTCGTCCTTGCCGAAGAGCTCGGGGCGCAGCCCGAAGTCCTCTACGCGGAGCCGAACTATCTCCGGCACCATGACCTCACCCCGAACGACACCGGCTACGGCCCGCGCCAGTGGAACCTGCAGGCGCTCGACATGCCGAAGGCCTGGGACATCAACCCCGGCGCCGGCACCGGCACCATCGTCGCCATCCTCGACAGCGGCGTGACCACCACCAACACCACGCGGACGGTCGCGACCTGGAACGGGACGGCGATCCAGACCATCACGGTCGCCTATGCGATTAACCCGGACCTGGCCGCGAGCCGCCACGTCAGCCCGATGGACTTCGTGACCGGTGGCGGGTCGACCGTGCTCGACTCCGACGGCCACGGCACCCACGTCAGCTCCACTGTCGGCGAAGACACCAACAACGCGCTGCTCGACGCCGGCATCGCTTACAACGCGCGCATCATGCCGGTCAAGGTGTGCACCAGCTCCTGGGATGTGCAGTTCGCCTTCTCCGCCGCCGGCGGCCGCGGCTTCGTGCCTGCCAACGCCGGGGGCTGCCCGACGTCCGCCATCGCGTCGGGCATCCGCTACGCCGCCGACAACGGCGCCAAGGTGATCAACCTGAGCCTCGGCGGCAGCAATGCCTCCACCACCGAGCAGGACGCCATCAACTACGCCGTGGGCAAGGGTGTGTTCGTGGCGATGGCCGGCGGGAACGAGAAGCTGGAGGGGAACCCGGCGCACTACCCGGCGTCGTACGGCATCGCGATCGAGGGCGCGATGGCGGTGGGGGCGACGAACCGATCGGGCAACCGCGCGTCGTACTCGAATACCGGCAGCTATATCGAGATCGCGGCGCCGGGCGGTGATTCGCGGGACAGCGACGCCAGCGGCAATGGCTTCGTCTGGCAGTCTACGATCCGCCCCTCCCTCAGCGATCCGTCCGCGGTCCGCTTCCCGCGCTTCGACTCGTACGCGGAGGTCGGCTACTCGGGCACCTCGATGGCGGCGCCGCACGTCGCGGGCCTGGCCGCGCTGCTGTCGTCGCAGGGCATCACCACGCCGGCGGCGATCGAGCAGCTGATCACGAAGACCGCCAGATTCCTGGGCACGCCGAGCGAGTCCAACGCCAAGCGCAGCGACGACTTCGGCTTCGGCCTCATCCAACCCCGGCCCGCGTTGTTCGGGTACGGCATCCGGAAGTAGGACTCATGCGGGCGATTCCACGATTCGTGTGCGCGGCGGCTGCGCTCCTGCTCCTGCTGCCGCCGGCGCCCGCCGCCGCCCAGAACGCGCCATCGTCTCGGATCGGCCTGCGCGCCTACGGCATCGTCGATCTGAACGCCCTTGCCGCCAAGGACAGCTTCGACGCGGTGCTCGGCACGTCCCGGCTGACGGCATTCGGTGGCGGGGCGGACGTGGTGGAGATCTGGAAGCACCTGTTCGCCCGCGTCGCCGTGACGCGCGCGCGGAAGGCCGGCACCCGCGTCTTCGTCGCCAACGGCCAGGTCTTTCCGCTGGGCATCCCGCTCACCGTCACCATGACGCCGATCGAAGTGGGCGGCGGCTGGCGGTTCGCATCCTCGCGCGACAGCCGCCTGACGCCATACGCGGGCGCGGCGTTCCTCTCGATGGGCTATACCGAGACGTCCTCGTTCGCGGAGGCGGGGGAGAATACCGCCGAACGCTTCCCGGGGCAGACGGTGTTCGGCGGGGCGGAGTTCAGAATCGTGAAGTGGCTGGTCGCCTCAGGCGAAGCGCAATATCGCCGCGTGCCCAACGCGCTCGGCGCCGGCGGCGTCTCTCAGGACTTCGGCGACACCGATCTTGGCGGCTTCACCGCACGGTTCACTTTCGGGATAAGGGCTCGTCATTGAAGAATGCAGAATGCAGAATGCAGAATGCAGATTGGAGATTGGAGATTGCAGATTGCAGAATGCAGATTGATGGACTGACGATTGCCGATTGGTGGATTGGTCCAATCTTCAATCTTCAATCTTCAATCTCCAATCTTCAATCTGCAATGGATTAGCGCGGCCCCGGCCGGCGCGGACCGCGTGGCGGCCCCCCGCCCGGGCGGCCGTGGCCGCCGGGCCGTCCCTGGCCGCCGCCTGGCCGGCCGCCGCCGCCGCCGGGACCCTGTGGCGGGCGGCCGCCGCCACCGCCCTGGGGAGGTCTGCCGCCGCCGCTACCCTGGAGAGGTCTGCCGCCGCCGCTACCCTGGGGAGGCCTGCCGCCGCCGCCACCCTGGGGAGGCCTGCCGCCGCCGTGCATGGCGCGCCGCTCGGCG
>JBKJRJ010000159.1:0-5520 GCA_046594705.1 Vicinamibacterales bacterium | reverse complement strand
ACCTCCTTCGCCTTGCCGACGCCGAAGCCGACCACGCCGTGGCCGTCGCCGACGACGACCAGCGCACTGAAGCTCAGGTTCTTGCCGCCCTTGACGACCTTGGTGACCCGGCTGATGTTGACGACCGTATCTTTCAGGTCCAGCTGCGACGGGTCGATTCTTTCGCGTGACTCGATCATGTTTGTTACCAGTTACCAGCTAACAGTTACCAGCGCCTCCAGCGTCCAGCGCCCTCGGTTTCCAGCGAAAAACCGGGACCTGCCACTGGCCCTAAAATTCCAGCCCGGCCGCGCGGGCCGCTTCCGCGACTGCCTTGATCCGACCGTGATAGAGAAACCCGCCGCGGTCGAACACCACGCGCTTGATGCCCTTGTCGATCAGCCGCTCGGCGATGGTCTTACCCACCGCCTTGGCCCCCTCGATGTTGTTGCCGCGCGTCTTGGCGTCCTTCGCGGTCTTCTCGGTGCTCGCCGCCGCCGCCACCGTCGTCCCGCTCAGGTCGTCGATGACCTGGCAGTAGATGTGGGAGATGCTGCGGAAGACCCTCAGCCGCGGGCGCTCCGGCGTGCCATGGAGCCGCTTGCGCTGGCGCAGCGAGATCCGCTTGCGTCGATCCTTGACTGTCTTGATCTTCATAACGTCAGTGTCCAGTGTCCAGTGTCCAGTTTCCAGCCGGTTGCCAGTCTCCCGCCTGCGCGCTCGACGAGCGGGCAGCCGGCGACCGGCGACTGGTTACTTTGCGCCGGTCTTGCCAGCCTTTTTCTTCAAGACTTCACCCGTGTAGCGAACGCCCTTCTGCTTGTAGGGGTCGGGCTTGCGCAGCGAGCGGATGTCGGCGGCGACCTGCCCGACCAGCTGCCGGTCGATGCCGGTCACGGTCAGGTGCGTCTGCTTGTCGATCGCTACGTCGATCCCGGACGGGATGTTGAACACCACCGGGTGCGAATAGCCGAGCGCGAAGTGGACCTGCTTGCCCTTGACCTCCGCGCGGTAGCCGACGCCGACGATGTCGAGGTCCTTGCGGAAGCCCTCGGTCACGCCCTTGACGGCGTTGGCGACCAGGCTGCGGGCGAGCCCGTGGAACTTGCCGAGCTCGGGATCCTCGCGCAGCAGACGCGCGTGCAGCTGATCGCCGGCGACCTCGAAGCCGATGCCCGGCGGCAGCGCCTGGCGCAGCTTGCCCTTGGGCCCGTGCACCTCGACGGCCCCGGCCTGGACGTCGATCTTGACGCCCTTCGGGATGGGAATGATCTTTTTGCCAATTCTGGACATGTCAGTTACCAGTTACCAGTTGCCTGTTACCAGACATTACAGAGGACTTCGCCGCCGACGCCGGCCTTGACGGCTTCCTTGCCGGTCATGACGCCGCGCGAGGTCGTCAGGATGCTGCAGCCGAGGCCCGCGAGGACGTCGGGGACGTTGTCGCGGCCGAAGTAGACGCGGCGGCCGGGTCGGCTGACGCGCTGGATGCCGGTGATGACGCGCTCGCCCTTGGGGCCGTACTTCAGCATCACGCGGAGCATGCCCTGCGGCTCGCCCGCTTTCGGCTCCAGCACCTTGAAGCCATGGATGTAGCCTTCGAGCTCGAGAATCTTCGCGATCTCGACCTTCAGCCGCGAGAGCGGCATATCGACGCGGGGATGCCGCGACTGGGTCGCGTTGCGGATCCGGGCGAGCATGTCTGCGATAGGGTCAGTCATATTTCAGTTTCCAGTTTCCAGCTGCCAGTTACCAGCTGCTCTTGGTGACGCCTGCGATGTCCCCTTCCAGGGCGAGCTGGCGGAAACAGAGGCGGCAGAGCGCGAACTTGCGGATATAGGCGCGCGGCCGGCCGCAGCGCTTGCAGCGGTTGCGCAGGCGGACCTTGAACTTCGGGGTCTTTGCTTCTTTGGCGATCTTCGCGGTAGTAGCCATTAATTGGTCCTGAACGGCATGCCGAGGAGCTGCAGCAGCTTGCGCGACTCCTCGTCGGTCTTCGCCGTGGTGACGACCGAGATGTTCATTCCGCGCGCCTTGTCGACCTTCATGTAATCGATCTCGGGAAACAGCAGCTGGTCCTTGAGGCCCAGGGTGTAGTTGCCGCGGCCGTCGAACCCGCGCGGCGAGACGCCGCGGAAGTCGCGCACCCGCGGCAGCGCGACCGAAATCAGGCGGTCGAGAAACTCCCACATGCGGTCGCCGCGCAGCGTCACCATCGCGCCGATCGGCATGCCCTGGCGCACCTTGAACTGCGCGATCGACTTCTTGGCGCGGGTGACGACCGGCTTCTGGCCGGTGACGCGCGCGATTTCGTCGACGCCGGTGTCCACGATCTTGGCGTTGCCGGTGGCTTCGCCGAGCCCCATGTTGACGACGATCTTCTCCAGCTTCGGAATCGCCATGACGTTCTTGTAGCCGAACTCCTTGGCGAGCGCGGGCGCGACGTCCTTGCTGTAACGTTCCCTCAGGCGGCTCATTTGTCTACCACTCCCTCGCACTTGCGGCAGATCCGGACCTTGCGGCCGTCGCCCAGCACCTTGCGGCCGATGCGCGTCGCCTTGCTGCACTCGGGGCACACGATCTGCACGTTCGACGCGTGCAGCGGCGCCTCGCGCTCGACCACGCCGCCCTTGATCTGCTTCTGCGGGTTGGGCTTGGTGTGCCGCTTGATAATGTTCACGCCTTCGACGATGACGCGGTTCTTCGCCGGCAGCACCTTCAGCACCCGGCCGCGCTTGCCGCGATCCTTGCCGGTGATGATCACCACGTTGTCGTTCTTGCGAACGGGTGTTTGTAGTCTCGACATCTCTTACAGGACCTCGGGCGCGAGCGAAATGATCTTCATGAACTTGCGCTCGCGCAGCTCGCGGGCCACCGGCCCGAACACGCGCGTGCCGATCGGCTCGTTCTGGTCGTTGACCAGGACGGCGGCGTTGCGGTCGAAGCGGATGTAGCTGCCGTCCTTCCGCCGCTGTTCCTTGACCGTCCGGACGATCACCGCCTTGACCACGCTGCCCTTCTTCACGGCCGACTCGGGGGTCGCTTCCTTGACCGACGCGGTGACGATGTCGCCGAGCCGCGCGTAGCGGCCGGTCGACCCGCCGATCGGATTGATCACGGCGATCTTGCGGGCGCCGGAGTTGTCGGCCACGTCGAGGACCGATCGCATCTGGATCATGGCTAGATCTCCTTCGCCTTCTGCACGATCGACGTCACCACCCAGCGTTTGCGCGCGCTGAGCGGGCGGCTCTCGGCGATCGACACGCGGTCGCCGATCTTGGCCTCGTTGTTCTCGTCATGGGCGAGAAAGGTCGAGGTCCGCTTCGACGTCTTGCCGTAGAGCGGATCGCGGATCTGGCGCTCGATCGCAACCTTCACCGTCTTGTTCATCTTGTCGCTGACGACGACGCCAGTGACCTGTGCCTTGGTGGCCATCGCTTACACCGACTCCTTCTCGCGCAGCGCCGTCTTGACGCGCGCCCGATCGCGGCGCAGCAACTTGAGCTTGCCCGCCGCTTCGAGCTGACCCATCGACTTCTGGATCCGCAGGCGGAACAGCTGGTCGTCGAGATCCTTCTCGCGCTGCTTCAGCTCGTCCGCGCCGAGATCGCGAAATTCCCCGATCTTCATGACGCCCTCTCCTCGGCGAACCGCGTCGCGAAGCGCGTCTTGATCGGCAGCTTGGCCGCCGCGAGCCGCATCGCTTCCTTCGCCTCGGTCTCGGTCACGCCTTCCATCTCGAACAGAATCCGGCCGGGGCGCACCACGCACACCCACTCTTCCGGCGCGCCTTTACCCTTGCCCATGCGCGTTTCCTGCGGCTTCTTGGTAATCGGCTTGTCCGGGAACACGCGCACCCAGATCTTGCCGCCGCGCTTGATGAACCGGGTCATCGCGACGCGCGCCGCTTCGATCTGCCGCGCCGTCATCCAGCACGGCTCGAGCGCCTTGAGGCCGTAGTTGCCGAACGACACGTCCGACCCCCGCCACGCCTTCCCCGCCATCCGCCCGCGCTGCTGCTTGCGGTACTTGACCTTCTTCGGCATCAACATTGGGTGAGTTCCCTGTCAATTCCCAACTTCACAATTCCCAACTTCCCATCAACGGCCAACCACCAACGCCCAACTCCACTTCCCCTTGGCGGTTGGGGAGTGGTGCAGTGGTGACGTTGGTCAGCGCGGCCCAGCGCCAGCTCGCCGCGGGGCCCGGTAATCTTCTTCGCGGCCGACCCGCGGCGTCAGGCGCTCGCCCTTGTAGAGCCACACCTTCACGCCGATGCAGCCGTAGGTGGTGAACGCCTGCGCGAAGCCGTAGTCGATGTCGGCACGCAAGGTCTGCAGCGGCAGCTGGCCGTGCAGGTACCACTCGGAGCGCGCGATCTCGGCGCCGTTGAGCCGGCCCGACACGCGCACCTTGATGCCGCGCGCGCCGAAACGCAGCGCCGACTCGACCGCCTTGCGCATCGCGCGGCGGAACGCCACCCGCTTCTCGAGCTGCATCGCCACCGATTCGCCGATCAGCTGCGCGTCGAGCTCCGGCTTCTGGATCTCCTGGATGTTGATGAACACCTCGCGGTTGGTCTTCTTCGCGATCTCGGTCTTGAGCTTGTCGACCTCAGTACCCTTGCGGCCGATGATGATGCCGGGGCGCGAGGTGTAGATGTCGATCTTCAGCTTGTTGGCGGCGCGCTCGATTTCGATCTTCGAGACTCCCGCGTGCATGAAGCGCGCCTTGAGCGTCGCCCGCAGCTTGATGTCTTCGTGCAGCAGCTTCGCGTAGTCCTTGTCGGCGTACCAGCGCGAGCGCCAGGTCTTGTTGAAGCCGAGCCGGAATCCGATCGGATGGACTTTCTGACCCATTACGCCTTCGCCTCTTTTTTCTCTGCCTTCGCCGATGTCTTCTTCTTCGCGCCCTGCGCCCTCGCGGGCTTCGCCTTCGGCTTGGCGCCGGCCCGCTTCGGCCGCGGCGCCTCGCTGCCGTCCGGCGCGGCGGTGATCCGGCCCGGCCGCTCCGCCACGCGCACCGTCAAATGCGCGGTGCGCTTGACCACGCGGAACGCCCGGCCCATCGGGGCGGGACGGATCCGCTTCTGCGACGGACCCTGGTTGGCGAACGCCGCCGCCACGAACAGCCGGTCGACGTCGCCGCCGAAGCCGTCCTTGTTCTGCGCGTTGGCGATCGCCGAGCGCAGCACCTTCTCGATGTCGCGCGCGACCCCCTTGCGGGCGAACCGTAGCGTCGCCAGCGCATGGTTGACGTCGCGGCCGCGAATCAGGTCCAGCACCAGGCCGGCCTTCTGCGCCGAGGTCCGGATGTACTTGGCCGTGGCGTGCGCTTCGACCATTACGCCCCCGCCTTCGCCGCCGCCGGCGCCACCGTCGCGGCCTTGTCGGCCTTGGTCGTGTGTCCCTTGAACAGCCGTGTCGGCGCGAACTCGCCGAGCTTGTGCCCGACCATGTTCTCCGTCACGTACACCGGGATGAACTTGCGCCCGTTGTGCACCGCAATGGTGTGCCCGACCATCTCCGGGATGACCGTCGA
>JBKJRJ010000342.1:0-7181 GCA_046594705.1 Vicinamibacterales bacterium | reverse complement strand
ACGCGGCGGCGATAGAGCGGAGGCTCGATGCCGAACGGCGCGCACAGCGCTTCGCAGGCGGCGCCTGCCAGCCACACCGGCCACACCGGCAGGTGCAGCCGCGGCGGCGGGACGCTGGCATCCTCCGCGATCAGCACCACGAGCTCGTTCAGCGTCGGCACCTCGCCGCCGGCGAGGATGTAGGTCCGGCCCGCGGCGGCCGGTGCTTCGCCGCACAGCCGGAGGCCCTCGATGAGATCGTCGATGTAGGTCAGGTGGTACGAGATCTCGCCGTCCCCGAGGATCACGAACCGGCGCCGCGCGACGCCGCGAAACAGCTTGAGCAGGCGCGTATCGCCCGGACCGTAGATCCCGCTCGGCCGCGCGATGACGAGGTCAATCCCGGTCCGCGCCGCGGCCTCGAGCGCGATCCGTTCGCCTTCCACCTTGGAATCCTGGTAGACGTCGCCGGGATTGAACGGCGCATCTTCGTTGACCGCCGCGCTCCCGACGTCGCCATGCACACCGACGGTGCTGCAGTGCACCACCCGGGTGGCGCCGGCCTTCGCGGCGGCGTCGATCAGCAGCCCCACCGCGGTGGCGTTGACCTGGTGGTAGACGCTCTCGGGCAGGCCCGCCTGCCGATAGAGCGCCGCGATGTGGTAGACGACGTCGACGCCGCCGTCGACCGCGCCCGTCAGCGTGCCGGGCTTCGACAGATCGCCGGCCACGATCCCGATGCCGGCTTCGCGCAGACGGGTGGCACGCTCCGGCGATCGCACCATGGCCCGGACATCGTGGCCGCGCGCCTTGAGCGCGAGAGCCAGGTGGCCGCCCGTGAAGCCGGTCGCGCCGGTAACGAGGACCTTCACCGTTCGGCCACGACAGTCACCGGCGACCCGAACAGGCGCATCATTCCGGTCCGTTCCATCGCCCCCTCGACGCGCCGGGTCCAGTGCTCGGAGTTCACGCGTTTGTGCAGCGCGATCGGCAGCACGAACTGCCGATGCTCGCCGGTGATCCGGAAGCCCGCGTCGGACAGGACGCGCGCCACGGCACGGCCCGAGAAGACGCGATAGGCCTCGACCTCGGGATTCATCATGTGAGTGACGCGGCGGACGACCGCCTGGAGGGCGGCGGCGCTGTAGAGCGATGGGTAATCGAAGACGACCCGACTCGAGGCGACCCGGCACAACTCCCGAAGTGACGCGCGCCAGTCGGGCGTGTGCATCAGCACGCGCAGGCAGACGACCGCGTCGAAGCTGCCGTTGGGACAATCGAGCCGGTGCGCGTCGCCGCGCGCGAAGCTGACGCTGGCGCCGGCGTCGCGCGCCCGCCGCGCCGCGACTTCCAGCATTTCGGCCGACGCGTCCACGCCGGTGACGATGGCGCCCCGCTTCGCCAGCGCGATGGCGGCCCGTCCGGTTCCCGTGCCAACATCCAGCACGCGCCGCCCCTCGACGGGAGCCAGGAAGGCGGCGATTTGCGCGTCCTGCGTGTCGGCAATCATCCGGCCGATCGGCCCGCTGAAGCGCATCGCGTCAAACCGCTCGGCCATCGCCCGGTCGGCGTAGACGTCGTACGAGTAGTGGCGTGACTTGTCAGCCATCGATTTGGGCCGCCATCTGCGGCGCGCGATCCCCAAAGAGGTGTTCGCACGCCTGCCGGGTCCGCGCCAGGTAGGCCTCATAGCTGTATTTGGTTTCGGCGAGATGACGCGCGCGCGCGCCCACGGCGCGGCCGCGCGCCGGATCGACGATCGCGCCAAGCACCCCGGCGCCGAACGCCGCCGGTGTCGGCTCCGTCAGGATCGCGACATCGTCGTCCAGCACCTGCGTGTGCGTCAGCAGGCGGGTGGCGACGATGGGACGGCCGGAGCGGAGGTACTGGTAAATCTTCAGCGGCGTGTTGGTACCAAGGCTGCGCGGCGACACCAGCACGTCGGACGCGTCGAGGTAGGCGGGAATCTCTTCCGCCGGGCGCTGCCCCGCGAACACGGTCGCCGCGCCGATGCCGGCCGCCATCGCCTGGCGGCGCGCCGCCTCGATCTGATCGGGCTGTCCGCCGGCGAGCACGAGCCGGGCATCGGGACGCGTCGCCAGCACCGTCGTCATCGACGCGAACAGCAGGTCGAGTCCCTGGTAGGCCTCGAACGTCCCGGTGTAGAGCACGAGCGGAACGTCCGGTGCGATGTTCAGCGCGCGGCGCACCGCGAGCCCCGAGCCTTCGCTGGGCGCATCGCCCGATCCGGGCGCGTTCTCGATCAGCACAGCCGGGACGTGCGCGTCGATGCCGCGCACCACCTCCTCGAGCTGCGGGCAGATCACGATGACGACGCGGGAGCGGCGGATGACGAACCGTTCGAGCCAGCCGAACGTCGCTTTCACGAAGCGCGATCGGCTGTAGGCGAAGTTGGTGAGCTGCTGCGGCAGGCTCGAGTGCATGTCGTAGAGATGCGGCAGCCGGAGGATGGCCGCCAGGATCACGCCGAACCAGCTGCCCTCTTCATGCGAGTGCACCGCGTCGTACGAGCCGCGCATCGCGCGGGCGCAGCTGCTGAGGAGCAGGAAGAAGTCGAGCGGCAGCTTGCGCCACGAGGGGCCGATCCCGATGCCGGTCATCAGCGGCGGGCGTGCGCAGCGGAAGATGCGCAGCCCCGGCAGCGTGACGTCGCGGCCGAACGGATAGGTGACGAGATCGACCGTATGGCCCAGCTCGAGGAGGGCGCGAATGCGGTGATATTCGCTGAAAGGGGTGCCCCGGGGCTCGAAGAACGGCTCCGGCGCGATCATCAGGATGCGCATGTGTGCAGGCCCGGCAATTGTAGCATCCGTGGTACAGTGGGACCTTCCCCACAGATAGATGACGACACGCGACGATTCATCGCCGCCTTCCCGCGCGCGAACCCTGGTGATCAGCGCGATCAAGGCCGCCGTGAGCATCGGCTTGCTGGCGCTGCTGTTGTCGCGCGTCGACCTCGGGCGCTTGTGGAGCGTCGCGCGGCAGGCCTCGCCGGCGTGGCTCGCCGCCGCGCTGCTGCTGTATTTCGCGATGGTGCTGGCCAGCACGCTGCGGTGGGGCATCCTGCTGCGCGCGCAGCACCTCCGGCTGCCCTTCAGCTTCCTGACCCAGTCGTTCCTGGTGGCGACCTTCTTCAACAACTTTCTGCCGAGCAACATCGGCGGCGATGTGGTCCGGATCACGGACACGGCGAAAGCCGCCGGCTCGAAGACCCTCGCCACCACCGTGGTGCTGATCGATCGCGGACTCGGCCTGCTGGGACTGGCGCTGATGGCGGCCATCGGCGCGACGCTGATGCAGCGCATGTCGGTCGGGCCGGTCGGTCCCGGTGTGCTGTGGGCCGGCTTCGGACTGGGCGCGATGGTCGCGACGCCGGCGCTGCTGATGCCGGAAACCGTCACGAAACTGCTGCACCCGCTCCGCCTGTTCCACCAGGACTGGGTGGACGCGCGGATCGAGAAACTGACCGATGCGCTGACGCGGTTCAAGGAGACCCCCGGGGCGCTCGCCGGCTGCTTCGCCGGGGCGGTCGCCGTGCAGGCCTTCCTGGTGGCCTTCTATGTCGCGATCGCCCGCAGCATGCACATCCCGATCGGGTTCGCGGAGCTCGCGGTGATCGTGCCCGTCTCCTTCATCGTCCAGATGATCCCGCTGTCGGTGAACGGTTTCGGCGTGCGTGAGGCGACGTTCGGGTTCTACTTCACCCGGCTCGGACTGCCCCTGGAGTCGGCCCTGCTGGTGTCGTTCGTCGGCGCGGCGCTGATCATGCTGTTTTCGCTGAGCGGCGGAGTGGTATACCTGCGCCGCTCCGTGGTAAACTCACTGCCGAATCGGGCGCTTCCCAGCAACCCCCGTTCTCCCTAAAGTTCAGCACAGGCGAGGCCGATACGGCTGATGCACACCCTTTCCCGGGGTTGCATGCCGTCTGCCGTTTGACCAATTAGGTTGTTGTCGAGGATTTCCGTCATGACATCACGTCTTGTCCGTATAGCGTGCGCCCTCGTGAGCATCGGGCTGGCCGGCTGCGAAGCCGCGAAGAGCTCCAACCCGACGGCCCCGTCGGTCGCGGGCCCTATTCCCGGCGTCAACATCACCGCGCCGGGGCTGGTCGAGCCTGCGCAGAACTTCAAGTTCAAGGAGAGCGAGCAGCCGATCCGGCTGGTCGTTCAGAACGCGACGTCGAGCGGCGTACGTGCCCTCACCTATACCTTTGAGGTCGCGGCCGATTCAGGGTTCAGCAGCAAGGTGTTCAGCCGCTCGGGCGTGGCGCCCGGCGATGGGCGCACCAGCGTGCAGATCGACCGCCTGGAAATTGGACGCGCCTACCACTGGCGGGCGTGGGCCGAGGACGGCGCCAACACCGGATCAATGGCCACCGCCGGCTTCGAGATCTACCCGAAACCCGCGGTCACGGCCCCCGCGGCGCTGTCCCCGGTGAACAATGAAGTCACCGCGTCGGGCTCACCTTCGCTGAGGGTCAGGAACGCCTCGTGGGTCGGCCCCGTCGGCGGGCTCACCTACGAGTTTCAGGTCGCGACGGATCAGTCGTTTGCAAAGCTCGCCACGGCCGCGATCGTCAACGAAGGTTCCGGGGAAACCACCTTCAACAGCTCGCCGCTGACGGCGGGCACGGTGCACTACTGGCGCGTGCGTGCCAGTGACGGCGAGAACTCCAGCTCATGGAGCGGGACGCAGTTGTTCCGGACGCCGGCGGCCCCCAAGCCGCCGCCAACCCCGGCGCCCGCTCCCAGTGGTGGCGGCAACGGGGGATCGTGCGCATCGGCCGACGGCCAGTCGATTGTCAGGTGCATCGGCGCGAAGTATCCGGAGCGGCTGGTCGCCGGGGTGTCGCTCGCCAGGCGCCAGGAGAACATGATGTTTCTACGGGACCGCATGATCGAGGCGGGACGCTGTGGAGGACTCGACCTCGGTTGGAACCTCAAGCGCGGCGGCCCGGACATCAGCATCGACTTCATCAGCCAGCGGGTGAATGGGAAGGTCGACGGCATCGATCTCGGGTTCGACTACGACAACACCAGCACGCCGCTGGTGCTCGCCTGGGGCACGGGGGGATCGTTCCCCTACTACACGTCGTATCCCAACAGCTTCAGCTGCGGATCATAGCGTCCGGTTACCGCTGACCCCTCACCCGTTCACACGAAAGGCCGGCCCGCCCCGATGGGCGCCCCGGCCTTTCGTGTGAACGGGGTAACGGGCGGCTGGTTAGAATCTCACCCGTGCGCCGACTCCCACCTGGAAGCCGCCAACGGTGAGCTTCTTCGACGCGCCGGGAAGGGTGACCGAACCGACCGCGTAGCGGGCGACGCCGCCGACTCCCCATTTCTTGTGGAGCATGTACTGGACATCGACTCCAGCATTGAATCCGACGGTCGTCTTGCTGCCGGAGCTGACGGTGCTGCTGACGGTGGGGCCGGGCTCGGTCACGGTGAACGAGGAGATCGCGTCCTGCTTCACGGAGAAGATGGTCGGACCCGCGGCAATGCCGACGTCAATCTTGTTCGCGACCGGAAGCATCCAGATGGCGTTGAGGTGGACGGCGTTCTCGCTGTGTTTGAGGCCGGGAAACGCTTTCGTCACCGACCGCGCACGATCGAAGAAGACCGGGTCCGGGATGCTCCCCGTGACATTGCCGTCCGATTTGGACGACACCCGCGAAAAGGTGACCCCCGCGAGCAGGTTGTTGCCCCACACTCGGTAGGCGCCGCCGATGTCGAACATGGCGCCACCCTTGACCTTATTGGTCGAGCTGAAGGTCGCGGTTTCGTCGTAGAGCGGAAACGATCCGCTTTCGCTGAGGTCGTGGGAACCGGCCTGCGCGCCGACGTTCACGCTGACATATCCCCTATCGGTCCACTGCATCGTCTGGGCGCCCGCCACTTGAGGTGCCGCGCATATCCACAGTGCCAGAATTCCGGCGTTCGTCATCTTCAAAGTCAACGTCTCCTGTTTGTGCTTGAGCCAGGCGCGCGGACGTTCCCGGCGTGGCTGCACATGGTAACACGCGGCTGCGCAAAAGCAGGCCATGCCGTGCTACCATGAGCAACCGCGACGTCTATTTCAATTACGAATTTCCCGGAGTTCCATTGATGACCCGAAAGGCTCTTTTGTGTACCGCCACCGGCGTACTCGCCGTGGCGATCGCATGCGGTAAATCAGGCCCAGCACCGACCTCGCCCTCAGCCGCCAGTCAGTCTGACGCCGGCGCCGCGGCCGACGGCTCCACGCTGAAGGTTACAGCGCCGACCACGGTGTCCCCAACCAACAACGCCAAGCCCGATCAGATCGTGCTGGTGATCAACAACGCCAGCGGGAAGAACCAGCCGCTGGTCTTATCGTACGAGTTCGAAATTTTCACCGGATCAACCTCCGTCTATAAGTCTGGCGCCGTGGCGACGGGCGAGAGTCAGACGTCGGTCACCCCGAGCGGGATCGAATTCGCCGCGGCCCAGCAATATACCTGGCGCGCGCGAGCGGTCTATCAGGGCGCCAATGGACCGTGGTCGGGCAATGCGACGTTCCTCGGACCCGACACGGCCTTCCTCCGCGGCAACGAGCTCAGAGACCCTCTGACGAACGGGAAGACGCTGGGCATCCTCGGTGGCGCGACCGAGTTCATCCCGGGTGAGGGGCTCAAGCTGCTCTCGAATGTGAGCACATTGACCTACCCGCTGCCGGCGACCCTGACGGCCGGCCAGTTCTCGATGATGATCAAAGGCGCTGACGAAGGATCGCCCGGTGACAAGACCAAGGTCTTCAGCATGCAGCAGGGCAACGACTCGGACATCACCACGAATTCCTACCGTTTCACGGCCGAGCTCCGGGGCCGCAACTACTCCTCGCCTGGCGCCGTGACGTGCCGAATGATCGCGGGTGACGGCGTTTCGAGGGACTGCGCGCGCGTCACGAAGAACTTCGACAGCAAGCGGTGGTATTTCTGGAAGGCTTCATGGAACGTCGGTGGCAGCGTCACACTGGAAGTGCGTGAGGACAGTGAGACCGGACGGGTGTTCTACTCGGCCTCGCATGCGCTGAACGGGCGCACCTATCGCCCGAACCCCCACATGCTGTACCTCGGCGCCCCCGTCGGGCGTGCGGGCTCGATCGACGCGACGTTGCCCGGCGGGATCTATAAGAACGTTTACGCCGGACCCAACGCACGG
>JBKJRJ010000115.1:0-3912 GCA_046594705.1 Vicinamibacterales bacterium | reverse complement strand
CGCCGGCAGTTCGAAGCCGTGGCTGACGGCGTTGCGGACCAGGTGCAGGACCGGATCCATCATGCGCTCGATCAGGAACTTGTCGATCTCGGTTTCCTGCCCGCGCAACTCGAGGCGTACCTTCATCCCGGTTTCCCTGGCGAGGTCGCGAACCACGAACGGCATGCGGCGGAAAATCTCGCCGACCGGCACCAGCCGCAGCCGCATGACACCTTCCCGCAGGTCGCGCAACTGCCGTTCGATCGTCTGAGTGTTTTCCTGGATGGCGCGCCACACCGGCGGGGGCAGCGCCGTTTCGGCAGGGGCGACGGCGCTGTCCAGCCTCGCCCGGCTGATGACCAGATCGCCGATCATCCGCATCACCTCGTCGAGTTTTCCCAGGTCGACCCGCACGACGTGGGAGGCCGCCACGCGCGACGCCGGCTCACTGGAGGCGGAATCGCTCGGCTCCGGCACCGCGCCGGCCTCGGCCGCCGGCGGCAGCGCCTCTATGCTCAGGCCGTCGCTCGACCACTCGGCCGTCGCCGCCGGGTCGAGGGCGCCGGCGACCAGGAAATCGAACGCAATCCCTTCAGGGGTGACCCTTGGCACCGCGTCGACGATGGTGGCGATGGCACGAAGGCGCGAGCGCACGCTGTCGACGTTGATGCCGCGCGCCAGCAGGGCGGCTGACGGAACGAAGGTCACGCGCCACGCCGCGGCAGCGGCAGCGCCCGCGGCCGCGGACGCCAAGAGGGCGGCAGCCGGCGTGACGGTCGTCGTGCTCGACACGACCTCGCCGAGCCGGCGCACCGTCTCATCGATCGAGGGCGCAGGCCCGCCGTCACGGCGCGCCGCAATCGCCTGTTCGAGGGCGTCGACGCCGCGGATCAGCGCGTCCATCCCCGTGACGGTCAACGGCGTCTCGCGCTGCCGCAGCGCCCGCAGGTAACTTTCCATGTGGTGCGCGAGTGTTTCCGCCTCGCGCAGTTCCACCATGCCGGAGATGCCCTTGATCGAGTGAAAACTGCGGAAGAGTTCGTCGAGGATGTCGGGCGTGACGACCTGCTGCCTGGCCGACGCGTCCATGGCGAGCAGCAGCCGCCGGATCGTCGCGAGATGCTCCTCGCATTCGATGTAGTAGTCGTCCATGAAACCGGCAAGGAAGGCGTCGTCAGCCATTCCCGTCGCTCCCGGGGACCGTCACGTTCGTCCCTTCGACCAGCGCGCGTGCCTGTCCCGCGAGGGCGTGGGGATGGAACGGCTTGGTCATGTAGAGCGAGGCGCCTGCCGCCAGGGCCGCGCCACGGCTGGGCTCGTCCCCCCGGGTCGTGAGGACGATCACCGGAAGCCGCCGGAACGCCTGGTGGGCCCGCACGAACTTGAGCACCTCGATGCCGTGCATATCGGGCATGTTCAGATCGAGGACCATCAGCGCGACCGGCCCGAGCGCGAGCTGCTCGATCGCCTCGAGCCCGCCTGGCCGCCTCGGCGACCCCCCCGACGCAGACATCCCGGAGGGAGGCGATCACCATGCGTCGCATGGTCGGCGAGTCGTCCACGATCAGGGTGCGTTCCATGGGCGAACCCCCATTATCGATCGATCGCGCGCCTGGGGGAATGACGGGATGCGCGAATTTGCACCCTTCTTCCTGATGAGGTGGCTAGTGGTGACGAACCACTAGCGCGGCTTCACGTCGAGGGCGGCCAGGTGCCCCGCCAGATCGTCCGGCAGGACGGGCTTGAGCAGCACCCGATCGAACAGTGTGCGGGCGCGCGCCTGGTCGTCGGCTTGGAAGGTCCGGCCGCTCACCAGGACGAGGCGCACGTGAGCGGTGTCGGCGGAGCCGCGCATGGCGTCGGCGAGGGTGAAGCCATCGCCACCCGGCAAGGTGAAGTCAGTGATGATCACGGCGGGAATCTCGACCGCGGTGTGCGCGAGCGCCGCGGCGACGGATCCGACCAACTGCACCCTGAAGCCGTGCCCCTTGAGACACCAGCCATACATCTCCCTCGTATCGACATCGTCGTCGACGACAAGAACCAGCGGAGCGGTGGGCACGATGAGAGCCAGTATATCGCCGCGCGTCGGGGGCCACCGCGCGACCTGATGCTGTGAAGTTTTTTCCGTAAAGCAGTAAACCCGTTCCCTCGGAGTCCCGAAAGTTGCCGATTTACATGGGTTTATCGCGGCACAGCCCTTGATGATGTGGTGACCGGCGACATGGACACAACCGATACCTCAACTGGTGAACTCGAGCCGCGCAGTACCGCGGATCTGCGTGACTGGGTGCAGGCCCGCCTGGACCTCGAAGCGGATCGCGCAGCGGAACTGCTGAGCCGTGTCGAGCAGGTGGTGAGGCGCCAGCGTCAGCTGGTCGAAGAATCGAAGCACGACGCCATCCGCGCGCTGTCCGAAGGCTTCGCGGCGAAAATGGAGCGCCTGCAGCGTCAGCTCACGGAGAAGGACGTCACCGTCAGCAACATCGCGCGCTACTTCGAGGACGTCGTCGCCGATCTGACCGACAAGTCGCACCGCGACCCGAAAACCAAGCTGCTGAACTTCGACTGGTTCATGGAGCGGGTGGAATCCTTTCTCGCCGTCGAGCAGCGCGTGCGCTGGTGCGGCGTCGGCGTGGTCGATATCAACAGCTTCAAGTGGTACAACGACAACCTCGGTCATGCGATCGGCGACAAGGTCATCGAGGGGGTCGCGAGAATCCTGGCCGATCAGATTCGCTCGCAGGACTTCCTCGCGGTGGACCGCGGCATCGAGGGTCGCGACCTGCACGCGCGGTTCGGCGGCGATGAGTTCTGTTTTCTGATTCCCGATCTGCCCGGCGCCACCCAGGCGCTCGACATCGCGGGCCGTTTCAAGGCTGCGGTGGAATCCCACGACTGGTCGCGCGAGGATCGACGCCTGGTCTCTCGCCCTGTCCGGGTCGACGTCGGCGTCGTCTGCCTGCGTCTTGGCCCGGTGGCGGAGCGCCGCGGTGTCGCGCGTAAGCTCGCCGCCGAGCTGATTCAGCACGCTGATCGCCTGATGTACAACGCCAAGGGCATCAAGGCGCCCGAAGTCCACACCACCTCGGTACGGGTGGTGGACGGACGCCTCGCCGACCTCGCGCCGCACGCCGCCACCGGTTGAGGTCGTGCTACACTGAAAAGCTGTCCGCTGGTCCGCAGTTCGGACCGTCTTATGGTGGGTGTAGCTCAAAGGTAGAGCACCGGACTGTGGCTCCGGACGTTGCGGGTTCGAGTCCCGTCATCCACCCCAATTCTCCTAAAAGAGCACTTCTTTTCCCACGCCATCAGTGGCGTGGAAGGAATTCCCAACGATCGCGCTGGCACCGTCTTCGCAATATCTCCCCTCGTGGGTAACTCAAGAACGACCGTCCTCATAACTGCCGCGCTGGTTGGCGTGCTCTCTTTCGTGGGTTTCGCCGCGAGCCCGGTGTCAGCTCAACCGCTCGCCCCGCAGGATCGCCTGTGCGACCCGACCTACGAAGACTGCCGGACCGAGATCCTCACCTACATCGCCCAGGAAACCGTCGCGATCGACATGGGCTTCTGGCTGATGACGGATGCCCGGTATGCGAACGAACTGGTCAAGGCGTTCAACCGCGGCGTCAAGATCCGCCTGCTGATGGATCCGCGCTGCGGCGGAGGCCACGCGGCGTGCACCGCCCAGAATGATCAGCTCGCGGCCGCCGGCCTGCCGATGCGCAACCGGCAGACGAGTGGCATCCTGCACTGGAAAGTGGCGATCTTCGCGGGCCAGGGCCAGGTGCAGTTCGCGGGCGCCAACTACGCGCCGTTTGAAATGAGCCCGGAGATTCCCTACATCAACTACACCGATGAGATCGTCTATTTCACCAACACACCGTCGCTGGTGCAGAGCTTCATGCGCAAGTTCGACGACCTGTGGACGAG
>JBKJRJ010000092.1:0-5494 GCA_046594705.1 Vicinamibacterales bacterium | reverse complement strand
TCGCCGGCAAGCCCCGGAGCGAGCACTGATGCTGTCGTTGAATCACTTCCTCCTGCTGTCGGGCATCCTGTTCTCGATCGGGACGGCGGGCGTCTTCCTGCGCCGCAACCTGATCACGGTGCTGCTGTCGATCGAGATCATGCTGAACGCCGTCAACGTGACGTTCGTGGCAGTCGGCCGCTATCACGGCATCGTCGACGGGCAGATCATCACGTTCTTCGTCATGACGGTCGCCGCCGCCGAGGCCGCGGTCGGCCTGGCGCTGGTCATCTCGCTCTTCCGGCACCGGGAAACGCTCAGTCCCGATGCTTTCACGATGTTGAAGTGGTAGGGATCACGATGCACGCGTCGACGACGACACCGCGAAGGCACCAAGACACCAAGGCATCAAGCCACGTGGTCTTCGCGTCTTCGTGCCTTGGTGCCTTCGAGGCGAATCGCTGGTCCGTGGCGCGGGCCGTGAAACGTTGATGCTGGCTCTCATTCCTCTTCTGCCGTTCGCCGGATTCCTGGTCAACGCGTTCTTCGGAAAGCGGCTGCCGAAGTCCGTGTCGGGAGGCCTCGCCTGTCTCGTCATGCTGGCGTCGTTCGCGGTCTCGGCCATGAGCGTGTGGACGCTGGTCAATACGCCTGGCGTGCCGTGGATTGAAGTCACGCTTTACCGCTGGCTCGCCTCGGGCGACTTCCAGATCCCGCTCCAGTTCCGGCTCGACCACCTCTCGTCGCTGATGATCCTCGTCATCACCGGCATCGGGTCGCTCATCCACATCTATTCGACCGCCTACATGCACGAGGAGAGCGACAGCGAATACGCGCGCTACTTCTCGTACCTCAACCTGTTCGCCGCCTTCATGCTGGTGCTGGTGCTCGGGTCGAGCTTCCCAGTGATGTTCGTCGGCTGGGAAGGGGTGGGGCTCTGTTCCTACCTGCTGATCGGGTTCTGGTTCAGGAAGAAGTCGGCGGGCGACGCCGGCAAGAAGGCGTTCATCGTCAACCGCATCGGCGACTTCGGCTTCATCCTCGGGATGCTGCTGCTGTTCAAGCTGTTCGGCACGCTGGACTTCCAGCAGCTGGCCGCCGCGGCGGCGGCGCAGCCGGTCGAGCACACGATGGGGGCGATCACCGTGGCGACGCTGCTGCTGTTCCTCGGCGCGACCGGCAAGTCGGCGCAGATTCCGCTCTTCACGTGGCTTCCTGACGCGATGGAGGGCCCGACGCCGGTCTCGGCCCTGATCCATGCGGCGACGATGGTGACGGCGGGCGTCTACATGATCGGCCGCAATGCCGTGTTGTTCGATCACGCGCCGATCACGCTGGCGGTGGTGGCCGGGATCGGCGTCGCGACCGCGCTGATGGCCGGGACCATCGGGCTGGTGCAGAACGACATCAAGCGGGTGCTGGCGTATTCGACCGTCTCGCAGCTCGGCTACATGTTCCTGGCGATGGGCGTAGGCGCCTACGCGGCCGGCGTCTTCCACCTCTACACCCACGCGTTCTTCAAGGCGCTGCTGTTCCTCGGCTCCGGCGCGGTCATCCACGCCCTGCACGGCGAGCAGGATATCCGCAACATGGGCGGGCTGCGCAAGGCGCTGCCCATCACCTACTGGACCTTCCTGATCGGCGCCATCGCGATTTCGGGGGTGTTCCCGCTCGCCGGATTCTTCAGCAAGGACGAGATCCTGTTCCGCACGTTCGCGGGCGGGCACCGCGTGCTGTGGATGATCGGCCTCGTCACGTCACTGCTGACCGCGACCTACATGTTCCGCCTGGTGTTCCTGACCTTCCACGGCGAACGCCGGCAGGATGCCCCCCCAACCGCAGGCCACGCGATCCCCGACCAGGGACCCGGGACCCAGGGACTAGGGACGCATGGACCAGGGACCCATGGACCAGTGACCCTGGGACCCGGGACCCAGGGACTAGGGACCCATGGACCCGGGACCCAGGGACTAGGGACCCATGGACCAGGGACCCAGGGACTCCACGATGCTCCCCCCGCGATGGCGGTGGCGTTGATCGTGTTGGCGATTGGTTCGGTGGCGGCGGGCTGGGTTGGCTGGCCGCACGCGCTGTTTGGCGGCCATAACCGGATCGAGGCGTTCCTGGAACCCTCCTTCGAGGCGCATGCGATGGCGCCCGCGAATGAATTCCAGGTCGTGGAAGGCCGCGCCGGGCAGCCGGGGGAACCGGCGGCGCACGACGAGGCGGCCGAAGGCGGAGCGGCTGGCCAGGCCGACGAGCGCACCGAGCTGCTGCTGATGGGCCTGTCGACCGGCCTGGCGTTTACCGGTATCGGCCTGGCGGCGTATTTCTGGCTCCGCAACCGCGCCGCGTCGGCGAGGATCGCGAGGAGCGTCGCGCCGGTCTACACGCTGCTGCTCAACAAGTACTACATCGACGAGCTCTACGACGCCGTGTTGGTGCGCCCGATTCAGATGTGGTCCAGGGGATTATGGAAGGGCGCTGACACGATTCTGATCGACGGGTCGGTCAACGGCGTCGGGCTGGCCGTGCAGCGCACCAGCTCGATGCTGCGGCAGTTGCACTCGGGCTCGATTCGCGCCTACGCTGCGTCGCTCTTTCTCGGCGTCGTGTTGATTCTGGGTTGGTATTTGGTGAGGTAATGGCGGCTGGAGGTTCGCCAACTTCCAGCCGCCGGCCTCAAAACAGAAGATGCTGCTTTCAACGATAGTGTTCTTGCCGTTAGCCGGCGCGCTGCTGGTCCTGCTGGCCGGCGGGCGTGGCGATCGTCCCGAGCGTGAAGGGACGATCCAGAAGGTCGCGCTCGGCGTGTCGCTCGTCGCCTTCGCGGCGACGCTGTTGCTCTGGTGGCGGTTCAACCCCGTGGAGGCGGATTTCCAGTTCATCGAGAACCGGACCTGGCTGCCGCAGTTCGGCATCGCCTACCACCTCGGGGTGGACGGCATCAGCCTGTTCCTGATCGTCCTGACCGGGTTCCTGACGCCGCTCGCGCTGCTGACCTCGTGGCAGTCGGTGCACAAGTCGGTGAAGTTGTTCTCTTTCTTCGTGCTCGTGCTCGAGAGCGCGATGCTGGGCGTCTTCGTCTCGATCGACCTGTTCCTCTTCTACATCTTCTGGGACGCCGTCCTCATCCCGATGTATTTCCTGATCGGGATCTGGGGCTACGAGCGGCGCATCTACGCGGCGGTGAAGTTCATCCTCTACACGATGGTTGGCAGCATCCTCATGCTGATCGCGATCATCGGCCTGAGCTATGCGCACCAGGCGGCGACCGGGATCCAGAGCTTCGACCTGCTCCAGCTCTACGGCACGGCGCTCTCCTGGCAGATGGAGAAGTGGTTCTTCCTCGCCTTCACGCTGGCGTTCGTCATCAAGGTCCCGCTCTTCCCGTTCCACACCTGGCTGCCCGACGCGCACGTCGAGGCGCCGACTGCCGGGTCGGTCATCCTCGCCGGCGTCATGCTGAAGATGGGCACCTACGGGCTGCTGCGGTTCGCGTTTCCGCTCTTTCCGCACGCGGCGCTCTACTTCGCGCCGTATATCGCACTGCTGGCGGTGATCGGCATCATTTACGGCTCGCTCGTCGCGATGGTGCAGCCCGACCTCAAGAAGCTGGTCGCCTACTCGAGTGTCGCCCATCTGGGCTTCGTCGTGCTCGGACTGTGCGCCGCCAACATCTACGGCGTGCAGGGCGCCGTCTACCAGATGCTGAACCACGGCATCAGCACCGGCGGCCTCTTCATGGTCGTCGGCATGCTGTCGGACCGCCGCCACACCCGCCTGATCGCCGAGTTCGGCGGCTTGAAGGCGGTGATGCCGCGCCTGGTCGCCTGCTTCCTGCTGATCACGCTGTCGTCGATCGCGATCCCCGGCATGAACGGCTTCGTCGGCGAGTTCCTGATCCTGCTCGGCAGCTTCCGCGTCTTCCCGTGGCTCACCGTCTTCGCGGCGACCGGCGTCATCCTCTCCGCGGTCTACATGCTCTGGATGTTCCAGCGCGTCAATTACGGCGAAGTGACCAACGAGAAAAACCGCGCGCTCCCGGATCTCAGCGCCCGTGAATGGGCCCTGATGATCCCGACCATCGCGCTCGCCATCCTGATGGGCATCGCGCCGGGTTTCTTCCTCCGGCCGATGGAGCCATCCATCGTGCGCGTACTCGAACGAATCCACGGCATCTATACGCCGGCGGGAGGCGGCCGATGAACTCCTTCGCCGCCACGATCCCCATACTGATCGTCGTCCTCTCCGCCATCGCCGCCCTGCTGGCCGAGGCCATCCGCCGTCCCGGCGAACGGATGTACATCGCCGGCTTCGGCCTCATCGGGTTGGTCGGCGCGCTGGTCGCCTCCTGTTTCCTGTGGGACACCAACGCCGTCAGCTTCGGCGTCGTCCAGTCCGACAACTTCGCGCTGTTCATCAACATCATCCTCTGTATCATCGGCATCCTGACGATGGTCTTCTCCCATGATGTGGTGGAGCGCGAGGGCCTGCCGGCGGGCGAGTACTACGCGCTGACGCTGTTCGCCATCAGCGGCATGATGCTGATGGCGGCGGCGACCGATCTGCTGGTGATCTTCCTGGCGCTCGAGGTGTTGTCGCTGGCGGTCTACGTGCTGACCGGGCTGCGCCGATCGAGCGCCGCCGGGGCCGAGGCGGCGTTCAAGTACTTCCTGCTCGGCGCCTTCTCGAGCGCGTTCTTCCTCTACGGGATTGCGCTCGCGTTCACCATCGCCGGCTCCACCCGCCTCGATGTCGTCGGCACCGCGATCGCCTCGGGGCCGCCGGGGACGCTGGCGCTGATGGCGGTCGGACTGCTGGCGGTCGGCTTCTGCTTCAAGGTCTCGGCCGTGCCGTTTCACATGTGGACGCCCGACGCCTATGAAGGCGCGCCCACCATCGTGACGGCGTTCATGTCCACGGCGGTGAAGGCGGCGGCGTTTGCCGCGTTCGCGCGGGTGTTTCTCTCTTCCTTCGAGCCGATGCAGGGGCAGTGGATCCCCGTGCTCGGGGTGATTGCGGCGGCGACGATGATCGTCGGCGCGGTCGTCGGCGTGCTGCAGAACAACGTCAAGCGCATGCTGGCGTATTCGAGCATCGCCCACGCCGGCTACCTGATTCTCGGCATCGTCGCGGCCAATGCGGCAGGGAAGGGCGCCGTGCTCTTTTACCTGCTGACCTACGCGGTCGCGAACATGGGGGCGCTCGGGATCGTGGCGCTGCTCGGGACCGCCGAGCGCCCGCACGACCAGTTGCGCGACTTCGCCGGCCTGTGGCAATCGCGCCCGGGCCTTGCCGGTCTGATGACGGTGTTCCTGCTGTCGCTCGGCGGTTTCCCGCCGACCGCCGGTTTCATCGGCAAGTGGTACATTTTCTCCGCGGCGGTCCAGGAGGATCACTACTGGCTCGCCATCATCGGCGTGCTGTCGAGCGTCGTGTCGGTCTTCTTCTACCTGCGCATCGTGGTGATGATGTACATGACGGAAGAAGCCTCGGCGCCAGAACGTCCCAG
>JBKJRJ010000405.1:0-2558 GCA_046594705.1 Vicinamibacterales bacterium | reverse complement strand
GGTCGCGCCGTCGCCGAGCTCGATGCCGCGCTGGACGGGTTCGATCATCCCGCCATTCATCGCGACTTTCACTGGGACCTGGCGAAGGGCCTGGCTGTCGTCCGCGAACTGACGCCGCTCGTCGAGGATGGCGGATTGCGGGAGCTCGTGGCCGGCCTGACCGCGAGCATCGACGCTCGCGGTACCGTGCGGTTCGTGCGCCTCCGCTGCGCCGCGGTGCACAACGACCCGAACGATTACAACATCCTGGTCAGCGAGGTTCTGCCGCGCGAAGGCGGCAGCCATGCGGCTGCCTGGATTGGGGACCCTGTGGCGTCCGCGCTCAGGCGGAAGGTCACCGGCATCCTCGACTTCGGCGACCTCGTGCACTCCTACGCCATATCGGACCTCGCGATTGCCGTGGCTTACGCGGTGCTCGGCAAGGATGATCCACTCGCCGCCGCCGCGGCGGTCGTGCGGGGCTACCAGGTGGTGCGTCCGCTCGAGGACGACGAGATCGCCGCCCTGTTCGACCTCGTGCTCCTGCGCCTGTGCACCAGCGTGTGCGTCGCGGCGCGCCAGCAGCGGCAGCGTCCGGACGACGACTACCTCACGATCAGCCAGGGTCCGATCAGCCGGACGCTGCCGCGGCTGGCGGCCCTGGATCCGGGGCGGGTCGAGCAGGCGCTGCGGCATGCTCGCGGGCGGACCCCGCAGGACACGCTCGCGGCGCGGCGGCGGATGCTTGGCGCCAACCTGTCGGTCGCGTACCACACCCCGCTCAAGGCCGTCCGCGGCTGGATGCAGTATCTCTACGACCACACGGGGCGGCAGTATCTCGACGCCTATAACAACGTGCCGCACGTCGGCCACAGCCATCCGCGCGTGGTGCAGGCCGCCGTCGAGCAGATGTCGCTGCTCAACACCAACACGCGCTACCTGCACGACAACCTCCCGACCCTGGCGGAGCGGCTCACCGCCACCCTGCCGCATCCCCTCAGCGTCTGTTATTTCGTCAACTCCGGCAGCGAGGCGAATGAGCTCGCGCTGCGGCTGGCCCGCGCGCACACGCGCCGGCGGGACGTCATCGTGCTCGACCACGCCTATCACGGCAACACCACGAGCCTGATCGACCTCAGCCCCTACAAGTTCAACGGCCCTGGCGGCGAAGGCGCCCCGCCATGGGTGCACGTGCTGCCGCTGCCCGATACCTACCGCGGGCAGTACCGCGGGGACGATCCGCGGGCCGGCGAGAAGTACGCCGAGTTCGCCCGCCACATCAGGAATCCGGCGGCCTTCATCGCCGAAAGCGCGCCGAGCGTCGGAGGGCAGATCATCCTTCCCGGGAAATACCTCGCGTCCGTCTACGCGATCGTCCGCGCCGCCGGCGGCGTCTGCATCGCCGACGAAGTACAGACCACCTATGGGCGGATGGGCGGCCACTTCCATGCCTTCGAGGCGCAGGGCGTGGTCCCCGATATCGTCGTCCTCGGCAAGCCGATCGGCAACGGCTATCCCCTGGGCGCCGTGGTGACCACGCCGGAGATCGCGGCTTCGTTCGACAACGGCATGGAGTTTTTCAGCACCTGCGGCGGCAGTACCGTGTCGTGCGCCGTCGGTCTGGCGGTGCTGGACGTGGTGCAGGAGGAGCGCCTCCAGGAGCACGCCGCCGGCGTCGGCGACGGGCTGCTCAGGGGGCTGCGCGGCCTGGCGGAGCGTCATCCGCTGGTCGGAGACGTGCGCGGTTCGGGCCTCTTCGTGGGGGTGGAGCTGGTCAGGAATCGGGTGACGCTGGAGCCGGCCGGCGGGGAGGCGTCCACGATTGTGAACGCCATGCGCGACCGAGGCATCCTGCTCGGCACGGACGGCCCGTTCGAGAACGTGATCAAAATCCGGCCGCCGATGCCGTTCACCCGTGACAACGCCGCCCACCTGGTCGCGACGCTGGACGAGGTGCTCACCCGCGACGGGCGCGCATGATCTCCATCATCATTCCCGCCTACAACGAAGAGACGCTCCTCGCTGCCACTGTGCGCGCGGCGCGCGACGCTGCGGACCCGCTCGGCGATCCCTATGAAATCATCGTGGTGGACGACGGGTCGACCGATCGCACCGCGGCTATCGCCAGGGAGCACGGTGCCCGCGTGGTCAGCGTCCACGTGCGGCAGATCGGCGCCGCGCGCAACGCGGGCGCCAAAGCGGCGGCCGGCGATCTGTTCATCTTCATTGATGCCGACACGATCGTGCCGGCAGACGTCTTGCGCGCGGCGGTCGCGGCGGTGGCCGCCGGCGCGGTCGGCGGCGGGGCCGGGGCGCGCCAGGACTCGAACGATCCGCGCTGGGGCCCGGCGGTGTTTGCGTTTGCCGCGTGGCTGATGCGCACCGCGGGCTGGGCGGCCGGCTGCTTCATGTTCGTGCGCGCCGATGTCTTCCGCCTCGTCGGCGGCTTCGACGAGCGCTACTTTGCCAGCGAAGAAATCCATCTGAGCCGCAGCGTGAAAACGCATGGACGCTTTGTCATTCTGCGGCACAAGGTGATCACCTCCGGGCGCAAGGGGCGCCTGTTCACGGCGCGCCAG
>JBKJRJ010000402.1:0-15178 GCA_046594705.1 Vicinamibacterales bacterium | reverse complement strand
CGGAAGTCGACAAGCTCCGCCAGGACCTGCAGAAGAAGACGGGCCGCGAAGTGTTCATCAACATCCTCGAGATCCAGAAGCCGGAACTCGACGCGCAGTTGATCGCCGAGTCGGTCGCGATGCAGCTCGAAAAGCGCGTGGCGTTCCGTCGCGCGATGCGCAAGGCCGTCGAATCCGCGTTGCGGTTTGGCGCCAAGGGCATCAAGGTGCGCGTGTCCGGCCGGTTGAACGGCGCGGAAATCGCGCGGTCCGAGTGGTACCTGCACGGGCAGCTCCCGCTCCAGACGCTGCGCGCGGACCTCGATTACGGCTTCACGGAAGCGCATACGACCTACGGCACGATCGGCATCAAGACGTGGCTCTACAAGGGCGAGCGCCTGACGCCGCGCGTCGCGCGCGAAGAAGAATTCCGGCAGCCGCGGCGGGCCGCCGGCGGCGATCGGCGCCAGTAACCAGATCGCAGTTGATAGATAAATAGATAAGCAGATTCGAGACCACTTATGTTAATGCCGAAGAAAGTGAAGTATCGCAAGCAGCAGCGGGGCCGGATGCGCGGAAAAGCGTATCGCGGGAACACTGTTGCGTTTGGCGATTACGGCCTGATGACGCTCGAGCCGAAGTGGCTGACCGACCGCCAGATCGAAGCGGCGCGCGTGGCGATCTCGCGCAAGATGAAACGCGGCGGCAAGATCTGGATCCGGGTGTTCCCGGACAAGCCGATCACCAAGAAGCCGCAGGAAACGCGAATGGGTAAGGGCAAGGGCGCGCCAGAAGGCTGGGTCGCCGTAATCAAGCCGGGCCGCATCCTGTTCGAGATGAACGGAGTGTCGGAGAAGGAAGCGCGCGAGGCCATGCGTCTCGCCTCGGCAAAGCTGCCGATGAAGGTGCGTTTCGTGACGCGCTTCGCCGAGGAGGCCTCGCTATGAAGCTTGCTGAACAATTGACGGAACTTCGCGGATTGACTCCCGAGGATCTGCGCGCCAAGGCGAAAGAGCTGGACGACCAGATCTTCCGCGTCCGCCTGCAGCTCTCGATGGGCCAGACCGAATCGGCCGCCAAAGTGAAACCGCTGCGCCGCGCGCGCGCGCGTGTGAAGACCGTGCTCACCGAAAAATCCAAGGGCGGGAAGGCCTAGTTATGGCGAAAGTAGAAATCACTGGCCGCGTGGTCAGCAACAAGATGGACAAGTCCATTGTCGTGACGACCGAGCGCAAGGTGCGCGACAGCGTCTACGGCAAAGAGCAGAAGCTCACGTCGCGCTTCATGGCGCATGACGAAAACAACGACGCGAAAATCGGTGACACCGTCACCCTGGCGCAGTCGCGTCCGCTCAGCCGCCGCAAGCGCTGGTCGCTTGTGCGCGTTGTCCTCAAAGCGAAGTCCTAGGAGCCTGCCATGCTGCAAATGCGATCTGTTCTCGACGTGGCCGACAATTCGGGCGCCCGCAAGCTCGCGGTGATCAACCCGATCGGCGGCTCGACCGGCCGCTACGCCCGGATCGGCGACATCGTGACGGCCTCCGTGAAGGAAGCCACGCCCGAGTCGGCTGTGAAAAAGGGATCCGTCGTCAAGGCGGTCATCGTGCGCACCCGCAAGGAAGTGCGCCGCAAGGACGGCAGCTACATCCGGTTCGACCGGAATGCCGCTGTGCTCATCAACGACCAGGGCGAGCCGGTCGGCACGCGTGTCTTCGGACCTGTCGCCCGCGAACTGCGCGAGCGCAAATTCATGAAGATCATCTCGCTCGCGCCGGAAGTGCTGTGATCAGCACGATGAACAGGGAGCTGTAACGTCATGAAGATTCGGAAGAATGACCAGGTGCTCGTGATCGCCGGCCGTGACCGCGGCAAGAAGGGCCGCGTGCTCAGCGTGAACCCGGAGAAGCGCCGCGTGATCGTCGAAGGCGTGGGCATGATCAAACGCCACACGAAGGCCAACCCGCAGAAGAACGTGAAGGGCGGCATCGTCCAGCGCGAAGCCGCGATTCACGTGTCGAACGTCATGCTCGTCGATCCGGACGGCTCGGCGCCGACGCGCGTCGGCTACAAGCTGCACGACGACGGGACGAAGACGCGTATCAGCCGCAAGAGCGGCACAGTGGTGGACAAATGACTCGCATGAAAGAGCACTACACACAGTCCGTGGTGCCCGGGCTCACGAAAGAGTTCGGCTACAAGAACATCAACGCCGTCCCGAAGGTCATGAAGATCGTGATCAACATGGGCCTCGGTGAAGGCACGCAGAACGCGAAGATCGTCGACACGGGCGCCGAAGAGCTCGGCAAGATCACCGGCCAGAAGGCCAAGATCACGAAGTCGACCAAGGCGATCGCGCAGTTCAAGCTGCGCAAGAACCTGCCGATCGGCGCGATGGTCACGCTGCGCGGGGAGCGGATGTACGAGTTCCTCGACCGGCTGATCTCGGTGGCGCTGCCGCGTGTCCGCGACTTCCGCGGGATCTCGCCGAAGGGCTTCGACGGCCGCGGCAACTACACGCTGGGCCTCAAGGACCAGCTGCTGTTTCCGGAGATCGATTACTTGAAGGTGGACAAGGCGCGCGGCATGAACATCTCGATGGTCACGTCGGCGCGCACCGATGAGGAAGCCCGCCGGTTGCTGGCGCTCATCGGCATGCCGTTCCGTCAGAACTAAGAGGCGACAGGGAAATCATGGCAACGACCGCGAAGAGTTTGAAAGACGAAAAGGGCCACCAGAAGTTTGCGGTGCGCCGACGCAACCGCTGCCGCAAGTGCGGCCGCCCGCGCGCGTATCTGCGCAAGTTTGCGCTGTGCCGTCTCTGCTTCCGCGAGCTCGCGCTCCGGGGCGAAGTCGCCGGCGTGATTAAGAGCAGCTGGTAGGACTTTTGACTTCTGCCTTATGACTTTTGACTTAATGAAGGAACTGAGAAATGACTGATCCGATCGCAGACATGCTCACCCGCATCCGCAACGCGGTGCACGCGCGCCACCAGCGCGTGGACATCCCGGCGTCGCGGCTCAAGGCCGACATCGCGAAGATCCTCGAGTCGGAGGGCTTCATTTCGGGCTTTTCGACGGTGGATCCGACCGAATCGGCTGAAGGCAACGCCGATGGCGTCGCCCGCGCGGCTATCCGGCTCCATCTCAAGTACGGCCCGCGCGGCGAGCAGGTGATCACCGGCATCGAGCGCGTCAGCCGCCCGGGACGCCGCGTGTATTTCGGCTCCAAGGAAGTGCCGCGCGTCATGGGCGGCCTCGGCACAACGATTCTTACGACGTCGCGCGGTGTCATGACCGGCAAGGCAGCGGCGAAAGCCGGCGTCGGCGGCGAAGTTCTTTGCAACGTCTGGTAAGGGTGAACTGATGTCACGAATCGGCAGAAAACCCATTGCGGTCCCCAAGGGCGTCACCGTCACGGTCAAGAAGGACGTGCTCGAGTTCAAGGGGCCGAAGGGCGCGATGAAACAGGGCGTGCCGCCCGGTATCGCGTTTGAAATGAACGGCACGGACCTCGTGGCCAAGAATATCGGCGACGCTCCGGCATCGAGCAAATTCCACGGCCTCGCGCGCAGCCTCATGGCCAACGCGGTGCAGGGCGTGACCGAGGGCTTCAAGCGCGAGCTTGACATCGTCGGCGTCGGCTACCGCGCGGAAGTGAAGGGCAAGCAGGTGATCTTCGCGCTTGGCTACTCGCATCCGGTCGTGTTCGACATCCCGAACGGTATCGACGTGGTCATCGACAAGCAGACCCACGTCACCGTGACGGGCGTGGATCGGCAGCTCGTGGGCCAGGTCGCCGCGAATATTCACGACCTGCGGGCGCCGGACCCGTACAAGCAAAAGGGTGTGCGGTACACCGGCGAAGTGTTGAAGAAGAAGGTCGGAAAGACCGGGGCCTAATCATGCAGATCAAGACAAAGAAAGAAAAGAAAGAGCGCATTCGCCTCCGTCAGCGCAAGCGGATTTCCGGCACGGCCGAGCGGCCGCGTCTCGCGGTGTTCCGTTCGAACACGCACATCTACGCGCAGGTCATCGACGACCTGGCGGGGACGACGGTCGCCGCGGCGTCATCGAGCGAGTCGTCGCTGAAGGACACGTTCAGCGGCGCGGTGCGCGGCGGGAACAAAGCCGGCGCCGAGGCGCTCGGCAAGGTCATCGCCGAGCGGCTCAAGGACAAAGGCGTCACAAAGGTCGTCTTCGACCGCGGCGGCTTCCTCTATCACGGTCGGATTCGCGCGATTGCCGATGCGGCGCGCGCTGCAGGTCTGGAGTTCTAAACATATGAAGCTTTCACGCGAGAAGATCGACCCGAACGACATCGACCTCAAGGACACGGTCGTCAACATCAGCCGCGTCACCAAGGTCGTCAAGGGCGGCAAGAACCTGAGCTTCAGCGCGCTCGTTGTTGTCGGCGATGGCCACGGTGTGGTCGGCTTCGGCATCGGCAAGGCGAAGGAAGTGCCGTCGGCGATCAAGAAGGCGATCGAGTCGGCCAAGAAAACGCTGGTCCGCGTCCCGATGAGGGGGTCGTCGATTCCGCATCCGGTGCTCGGCAAGTTCGGCGCGGGCGCGGTGCTCCTCAAGCCGGCTCCGGACGGCACGGGCATCATCGCCGGCGGCGCGGTTCGCGCGGTCGTCGAGTCGTGCGGCATTCACAACGTGCTGACCAAGTCGCTCGGCTCGGCCAATCACCACAACGTCGTGCGCGCGACGTTCGCGGCGCTCACCGACCTTCGGGATCCGGCGGCCATCGCGAAGCTCCGCGGCAAGGACCTCGAAGAACTGGTGGGTGCGTAATGGCGAAGACAGCCGTCAAGGGCGCGTCTTCGAAGAAGACGGCCGCGAAAAAGATCACGCTCACGCAGGTGCTGAGCCCGATCGGTTTCGATAAGAAGCAGCTGGTGACGCTGCGCGGTCTCGGCCTGCGCCGCATCCGCCACACCGTGGAAGTGCCGGACACGATCGGCATCCGCGGCATGATCCACAAGGTTCGTCATCTCGTGAAAGCGGAAGGTCTTTAACGATGTCACTCAATAATCTCAAGCCGCCCAAGGGCGCCGTCAAAAAGAAGCGCCGCGTCGGCCGCGGCCCGGGTTCCGGTCACGGCGTCACGGCGTCGCGCGGCAACAAAGGCGCGAAGTCGCGCTCGGGCTTCCGGTTCAAGCGCGGGTTCGAAGGCGGCCAGATGCCGCTGCATCGCCGCGTGCCGAAGCGCGGGTTTCACAATCCGTTCCGCGTGGAATACGCGGTCGTCAACCTCGACACGCTCGGCGAAGTGTTCGACGCCGGCTCCGAAGTGACGCCCGACGTGCTCCGCGAGCGCGGTCTCGTGCGTGAGAAACGCGCACTCATCAAAGTGCTCGGACGCGGGGAGATCTCGAAGAAGCTCACTGTGCGCGCGCACAAATTCAGCGGTACGGCGGCCGAGAAAATTGCCAAGGCCGGCGGCACCACCGAGGTCCTGAGCGCCTAAATGGATTCGTTGAGGAATCTTTTCACCGTCCCGGAACTCCGCAAGCGGATCCTGTTTACGTTCGGTCTGCTCGCGGTGTACCGGGTCGGTGCGCATATCCCCACGCCGGGCGTCAACACGGCAGCGGTGGAGCAGCTCGCGCAACAGGCAGCCAACACGATGTTCGGCCTCTACGACATGTTCTCCGGGAACAATCTGTCGCAGATGACGATCTTCGCGTTGGGCGTCATGCCGTATATCAGCGCGAGCATCATCCTCCAGCTGCTCACCGTTGTCTGGCCCTACCTCGAGCGTCTTTCGAAAGAAGGCGAGCTCGGGCGCCGCAAGATCACGCAGTACACGCGCTACGGCACCATCCTGCTGGCCGTCATCCAGGCGTTCGGCATCGCGCTGTTCCTCGAGCACCAGACCAACATCGCCGGCGGCCTGCCGCTGGTCTACAGCTCGGGCTGGGGCTTCCGCTTGATGACGGTGGTCACGCTGACCACCGGGACGGCGTTCATCATGTGGCTGGGCGAGCAGATCACCGAGCGCGGCGTCGGCAACGGCATGTCGCTCATCATTTTCGCGGGGATCGTGGTCAATTTCCCGGCCGCGGTGCTGCAGACGGTCGAACAGATGCGGCTCGGCCAGCTCGGGATCGTCCAGGTGCTGATCCTGGTGGTGCTGATGGTGTGCGTGGTCGGCGCGATCATCTTCGTCGAACGCGGCCACCGGCGCGTCACGGTGCAGTACGCCAAGCGCGTGGTCGGGCGGCGGATGTATGGCGGATCGAGCACCCATATTCCGCTCAAGGTGAACACCGGCGGCGTCATCCCGGTCATTTTCGCCTCCTCGATCCTGGCGTTCCCGCTGACCTTGAAGGGCCTGGTTCCGCAGGGCTCGATCTTCCAGCGCGCGATCGACCAGGTCGATTACGGCATGCCGCTGCACAACCTGCTGTATCTCGTCGGGATCATTTTCTTCTGCTACTTCTACACGGCGATCATCTTCAATCCCGATGACGTGGCCGAGAACATGCGGAAGTATGGCGGCTTCATTCCCGGCATCCGGCCGGGCAAGCGGACAGCGGAGTACATCGACACCATCCTGACGCGCATCACGCTGGTCGGGGCGGTCTACCTGGCGCTGGTGGCGCTCCTGCCGCAGTTCCTGATCAGCGGGTTCAAGGTCGCGCCGATCCCGTTGATCGGCGAAACGCTCGATCGCTACACGCCGCAGTTCATCACGCAGGGTCTCGGCGTCACGTTCTTCTTCGGCGGCACCTCGCTGCTGATTATCGTCGGGGTCGCGATGGACACCGTGCAGCAGGTGGAGTCGCAGCTGATCATGCGCCACTACGACGGGTTCATGAAGAAGACCCGTATTCGTGGGCGGCGGGGACAGTAAGTGATCCATCGACCGGCCATGGCGCTGAACATCGTCATGCTCGGCCCCCCGGGGGCCGGGAAGGGCACGCAGTCGGAGCGCTTCGCCAGGACCCACGGACTGCCGAAAATCGCGACGGGAGACATCCTGCGCGAGGCGGTGATGGCGCGGACGCCGATGGGGCTGGCCGCCCGGGAGACGATGGACAAGGGTGTGCTGGTCGGCGACGAGGTGATGATCGAGATTGTCGGCGAGCGGCTGAAGCGGCCCGATACGACGCGCGGCTTCGTGCTGGACGGCTTTCCGCGCACGGTGCCGCAGGCCAACGCGCTCGACCGGATCATGGACGGGCGTGGCCCGCTGGTGGTGGTCGACATCGTGGTGCCGGAAGACGTGCTGCTGCGGCGGCTCGCGGCGCGCCGCATCTGCGGCAGCTGCGGCATCAACGCGCTGGTCGAGTGGGTGACGGCGTGCGGCGCGTGCGGCGGCGCGCTGGTGCACCGCAGCGATGACAGCGACGGGATCGTGGCTGAGCGGCTGCGGGTCTACCACCGGCAGACGCGGCCGATCGTGGAGTTCTACGCGGGACGGCCGTCGTTCCGCACGATCGACGGCAACCAGCCGCCTGACACGGTGACGGCGTCGATGGACGCGGCCATCTGCCAGTCGTCGGTGGCACCGGGCGAGGCACGGGCGTGATCGTCTGCAAGTCGCCGGCGGAGCTCGAGAAGATGCGCGCGGCCAACCAGCTGGTGGCCCGGATCCTCGAGGAGCTGTCGGCGATGGTCGCGCCGGGCGTGTCGACGGCGGATCTCGACGCGGCGGCGGAAGCGAAGGTCCTGGCGGCGGGCGCGGAGCCGGCGTTCAAAGGCTACCGCGGGTATCCCGCGACGCTGTGCGCGTCGGTCAACGAGCAGGTGGTCCATGGGATCCCCTCAGCGACGCCGCTGGCGACGGGCGACATCGTGTCGCTCGACATGGGCGTGAAGCTCGCCGGCTATTACGGCGACTCGGCGGTGACGGTGGCGGTCGGCGCGGTGCCGGAGAAGGTGAGCGCACTGCTGCGGGTGACGCAGGAAGCGCTCGACAAGGGGATCGCGCAGGTGAAAGTCGGCGGCCGGGTCTCGGACATCGGCCATGCCATCCAGGCGCACGTCGAGGCGCACGGGTTTTCGGTGGTGCGGGAGTTCGTCGGACACGGCATCGGCGCGTCGCTGCACGAGGAGCCTCAGATCGCGAACTACGGCGAGCCCGGGCGCGGGCCACGGCTGGCCGAAGGGATGACGCTGGCGATCGAGCCGATGGTGAACATGGGGCGCCCGGCGGTGAAGGTGTTGGCGGACGGCTGGACGGCGGTGACCAAGGACGGCAGCCTGTCGGCGCACTTCGAGCACACCGTCGCGGTGACCAAGGACGGGCCGCAGGTGCTGACGCGGCGCCCGGTGGCCGCGGCCCGGTAGGAAGGACGCGAAGGAACGGTCCTTCCCGAAGATGTTCGAGCAGGACCCGCGGGAGCCGGCGCGCCGGGCGGTCGAAGGGACCGTGCGGGAGACGCTGCCCTACGGGCAGTATCGGGTGGAGATCGACGGGCCGCGACAGATCACGGCGCACGCGCCGGGCGGGCCGGGCCGGAATTTCATCCGGGTGCTGATCGGCGATCGGGTGCGGCTGGAGTTGAGTCCACGCGACGTCACGAGGGGTCGGATAGTCGAGAAGCTGTAGGGCGGATCCGCGAGATCCGCCGCGAGGTCTGAATGAAGGTACGAGCGTCCGTGAAGCGAATTTGCGACAAGTGCAAGGTCATCCGCCGCCGCGGCGTGGTGCGCGTGATCTGCCCGAACCAGAAGCACAAGCAGAGGCAAGGATAATGGCACGTATTGCTGGTATCGACCTTCCGCGCACCAAGCGGATTGAGATCGGTCTGACCTATATCTACGGCATCGGCCGCAAGCGCGCGACCGACATCCTGACCGCGGCGGGCGTGAGCGGCGACATCCGGATCAAGGACCTGTCGGAAGACGACGTGCGCAAGGTCAGCCGGGTCATCGAGGAGCAGGGGGGTGTCGAAGGCGACCTCCGCAAGGAAGTCTCGATGAACATCAAGCGGCTGATGGAGATCGGGAGCTGGCGCGGCTTGCGCCACCGCCGCAACCTGCCGGTCCGCGGGCAGCGCACCAAGACCAACGCGCGCACGCGGAAGGGCCCGCGCAAGGGCGCCGTGGCGAAGAAGAAAACCGTGTAGTAGCCAGTCCACCAGTCTTCAGTTTCCAGGCGAGGAAACGGAGCACTGGTACTGGCCACTGGCAACTGGCAACTGGTAACTGATTTATGGCAAAAATCGAAACGATCGACGCGTCCGTCCAGCCCGAAACCGGCGGCGGCAAAAAAGGCGCGGGGCGTCCCAAGAAGAAGACGTTCAAGAAGCGCGGCGAGAAGCGCGTCATTCATCACGGGCTGGCGCACATCCACGCGTCGTTCAACAACACGACCATCACGATCACGGACCCCGAGGGGGCGGTGATCGCCTGGTCGAGCGCCGGCGGCATCGGCTTCAAGGGCTCGCGCAAGGGCACGCCGTTCGCGGCCACGCAGGCGGCGATCGCGGCGGGCAACGCCGCCAAGGCGTTCGGCATGCGCAGCCTCGAGGTGCGGGTGAAGGGCCCGGGCGCCGGACGCGAGTCGGCGATCCGCGCGCTGCAGACGATCGGGCTCGACGTCAAGTCGATCCGCGACGTCACGCCGATCCCGCATAACGGATGCAGACCGCCGAAGCGGCGACGAGTGTGACCACTCCCGACGCCGCAACTCCCAGACACCCCGGATCATTGTCGAGGGTGTGGGATGTGGGGGTTGGCAGTTCTTGGGGGGTTGGGAGTTGGCAGTTGGGAATTAACACGAGGCAGCAGTAAAGAAAATGGCACGCTACACAGGACCCGTCTGTCGGCTTTGCCGGCGCGAAGGCATGAAGCTCTTTCTCAAGGGAGAGCGCTGCTACACCGAGAAGTGCGCGATCGAGAAGCGCAACCTGCCGCCCGGCCAGCACGGCAAGCTCCGCAAGGCGAAGGTGGTGGGCTACGGCCTGCAGCTGCGCGAGAAGCAGAAGGTCAAGCGCATCTACGGGGTGCTCGAGAACCAGTTCCGCCGCTACTTCGAGATGGCGGACCGGACGCGCGGGATCACGGGCGAGACGCTGCTCCAGCTGCTGGAGCGCCGCCTGGACAACGTGCTGTACCGTCTCGGGCTGGCGACCTCGCGGGCGCAGGCGCGCCAGCTCGCGCGCCACGGCCACTTCACTGTGAACGGCCGTAAGGTCGACATCCCGTCCTACCAGGTCAAGGCGGGTGACGTGATTGGCGTGCGTGCCACCAGCGCGGAGAACCCGGCCATCCAGCACGCGCTGGAAGAGGTCAAGGGGCGCGGCGTGCCGGAGTGGCTGTCGTTCGACGCGGCCACGATGTCGGGCCGGATTGCCTCGCTGCCGACGCGCGAGCAGATCAACCTGCCGGTGCAGGAACAGCTCATCGTCGAGTTGTATTCGAAATAAGAGACGGCTGGCCGGACCTGAAGGTCCGGTTAGGCGACATCGACGGTTCCCCCGCCCGCAGCCAACCCGGGCCTGCGGCGGGAGGCGGGGGACAGACGGCAGGCCCGGCGGGCCGCCCGCGAATGGGCGCCCGAATGAAAGGTAGCAAGAGACATGTTGTGGAAAGGTTTTCAGCGTCCCAAGCGGCTCGAATTCGAGCGCGAGACCCTCACCGACCGGTTCGGCCGCTTCCATGCGCAGCCGTTCGAACGCGGGTTCGGCACGACGGTCGGTAACGCGCTCCGGCGCGTGCTGCTCTCCTCGATCGAAGGGGCGGCGGTGACGGCGGTCAAGATTGACGGCGTGCTGCACGAGTTCTCGCCGATTCCGGGTGTGGTCGAGGATGCCACCGATATCATCCTCAACCTCAAGCAGATCCCGCTCAAAATGCACACCGACGCCACCAAGACGCTCTACCTGCGCGTCGACAAGGCCGGCGAAGTGCGCGCACGCGACATCGAAGGGGACTCCGACATCGAGATCCTCGAGCCGGACGCGCACATCGCGACGGTCGCCGACCACGGCAAGCTGCACATGGAGCTGCGCATCAAGCGCGGCCGCGGCTACGTGTCGGCCGACAAGAACTTCGACGAGGATCTCGGCATCGGCTGGATCCCGATCGACTCGGTCCACTCGCCGGTGAAGAAGGTGAACTACCTGGTCGAAGCCGCGCGCATCGGCCAGAACACCGACTACGACAAGCTGACGGTGGACGTGTGGACCAACGGGTCGGTCACGCCGCGCGACGCGGTGTCGCTCTCCGCCAAGCTGATTCGCGATCATCTGAACATCTTCATCAATCTCGAGGACGTCGCGGAGCTGGCCGCCGAAGGCGGTGGCGAGACGCCGCACGCGACCTCGAACGAGAATCTCGACAAGAGCGTCGAGGAGCTCGAGCTGTCCGTCCGGTCCTATAACTGCCTCAAGAACGCGAACATCCGCACGATTCGCGAGCTGGTGAACAAGACCGAAGGCGAGATGCTCAAGACCAAGAACTTCGGCCGCAAGTCGCTCAACGAGATCAAGGAGATCCTGACGTCGATGGGCCTCAGCCTCGGGATGCGCCTCGATCAGCCGGCCGCGGCGTCGCAGGAATAGGCTTTAGGCTTTGGGCTCTAGGCTTTAGGTAGGCTCAGGCAGGTTCGTTGGCAACGCTCTAAAAGCCAAAAGCCAAAAGCCCAAGGCCTAAGGCCCAAACAAGGATCAGAGAAATGCGTCACAGAGTTGGACAGAGAAAACTCGGCCGAGTCACCGAGCACCGGATCGCGATGCTGCGCAACCAGGCGGAAGCGCTGATCCAGCACGAGCACATCGAGACGACGCTCCCGAAGGCCAAGGAACTGCGGCCCTTCGTCGAGCGGATTATCACGATTGCCAAGCGCGGCATCGCCGCGGGAGACGTCAACCAGGGGGCGCTGCACGCGCGCCGCCTCGTCCTGCGCGACATCCAGAACCGCGAGGTCGTCGGCAAACTGTTCGACACGATCGCGCCGCGCTTCGCGGCCCGGCCGGGCGGCTACACGCGCATCCTCCGCATCGGCTACCGCCGCGGCGACAGTGCGGAAGTCGCGATGATCGAGCTGATCGGCAGCGAGTACGACCCCAACGCCGAGGTCGAGAAGGCTGACGCGCCGAAACCCGCCCCGAAGGGCGTCGGCGGCCGGCTGCGCGCGGCGGCCGAACGCCTCCGCGGCAAAGGCAAGACCGCCGACGGCGAGGAACCCGCCGAGGGCGACGCGCCGGCCAAGAAGAAAGCCAAGCCGGAGCGCACCTACGACGGCAAGGGCGGCAAGACCGATACCCGCGGCAAGGGTTCCAAGACCTCCACACCGCGCAAGGCCGGCGGCGCCTAACGGCAGGCAGACTGCGGATTGCAGATTGCAGATTGCAGATTGCAGACTGCAGACTGCAGACTGCAGACTGAAGATTGCAGATTGAAGATTGAAGATTGAAGACTGCAGACTGAAGATTGGTGAGGGCCGGGAGCGCTTCGCGCAACCGGCCCTTTTCATTTCCCAGTCGTCAATTGACGGTTCGTCACTCCGTCAATCGTCAATCGTCAATCTCCAATCGTCAATCTCCAATCTCCAATCTTCAATCTCCAATGTCAGACCTCTTCGGCTTCCTCGGCACCGCGCTCCGATTTGGCGGCGGCGATGATCTTCGCGTGGAGGTGCTGCGGCACTTCCTCGTAGTGATCGAACTCCATGTGGTAGGTGCCGCGGCCGCCGGTGGCGGAGGTGAGGTGCTGCTCGTAGGTGAGCATCTCCTGCATCGGCACTTTCGCTCTGATGACGGTGGCGGTGCCGCGCGTGTCCATGCCGCCGATCCGTCCGCGCCGGCTGTTGAGATCCCCCATCAGGTCTCCGGCGAAGTCGTTCGGCGCGGAGACTTCGACGTTCATGATGGGCTCGAGGAGCGTCGGGCGCGCGCGTGACATGCCGTCCTTGAACGCCAGCGATCCGGCCATCTTGAACGACATCTCGTTCGAGTCGACCGGATGAAAGGAGCCGTCGTAGACGCTCGCGCGGAAATCCACCATCGGGTAGCCGGCGAGGACCCCCCGCATGCGCGAGTCCTGGATCCCCTTCTCGATCGCCGGCACGAACTGCCGCGGGATCGAGCCGCCGAACGTGTCATTGACGAATTCGAAGTCGCTCCCGCTCGGCAGCGGCTCGAACTTCACTTTGCAGTCGCCAAACTGCCCGTGCCCGCCGGTCTGTTTCTTGTGCCGGCCGTGGGCCTCGACCACTCCCTTGATGGTCTCGCGGTAGGGGATGCGAGGCAGCTTGAGCGTCACCTCGACGCCGAACCGCCGCTTCAGCCTGGCGACCGCGACCTCGATGTGCGACTGCCCCTGGCCGGCGAGCAGCAGCTCCTTGGTCTGCGCGTCCCGGCTGTAGCCGATGGTCGGGTCCTCCTCCTGCAGCCGATGCAGGGCGGTGCTGATCTTGTCTTCGTCCCCCCGGCTTTTGGGTTCGATCGCGTAGGAGATCACGGACTCCGGGAATACGATCGGCGGGACCCGCGCGAAGGCTCCCTTGTCGGCCAGGACGTCGCTCGTCTGCGTCTCCTTGAGCTTGGCGACGGCGCCGATGTCGCCCGCCTTGATCTCGGGCACGCTCGTCTGGGTCTTGCCCTGCAGCAGGATCAGGTGGCCCAGCCGCTCCGGCGCGTCCTTCGTCGTGTTGTGGATGGTCGAGTCGGACTTCAAGGCGCCCGACAGGACGCGAAAAAGCGTGATGCGGCCGGCGAATGGATCCGCGACCGTCTTCCAGACGAACGCGGCGGCGGCGCCGTCCGTCGCCGCGATCTCGACCTCGTCGCCACCCGCGCCCTTCGCCTTCAGCGGCCGTTCGGCGGGCGAGGGCACGCAGCTGACGATGACGTCGAGCAGCGGCTGCATGCCGATGTTGGCGGTGGCGGACGTCAACACCAGCGGAAAGATGCGACCCGCGGCCACGGCGCGCTTCAATCCCGCGACGAGATCCTCCTGGCCCAGGGTGCCGGCATCGAAGAACTTCTCCATCAGCCCATCGTCCGCCTCCGCCACCATCTCGATCAGCGCTTCGCGGGCCGCCTTCGCCGTCTCCATCATGTTCCCGGGAATCGAGCCGTCCACCGGCTTGCCGCTGCCGTCGCTGGCGAACACGCACGCCTTCATGGCGACGAGATCGACCACGCCGGCGAAGCCCTTTTCCTCGCCAATCGGCAGCTGGATCGGAATGACGGTACGGCCGAACGCGCCGCGCAGCGACTCGAGCGAGCGGTCGAGACTGGCGCGCTCGCGATCGAGCCGGTTGAGTGCGATGAGGCGGGGCAGCGCCAGCTCGCTGGCCGCCTGCCACACCTTCTCGGTCGAGACCTCCACCCCGTGAAGCGCGTCAACCACGACGAGCGCCGCGTCGGCCACGCGCAATGCGGCGCGCGCATCGCTCAGGAAGTTGGCCAGGCCCGGCGTGTCGATGAAATTGATTTTGGTCTTGTTCCACTCAACGTAGGCGAGGCTGGCGGAGAGGGTGTGCTTGCGGGCGATTTCTTCGTCGTCGTAGTCGGTGATCGTGGTCCCCTCGTCCACCTTGCCGAGGCGGTTGACCGCTCCCGCATCGTAGAGGAGGGCCGAGACCAGCTGAGTCTTGCCGGAACCCGAGTGGCCGACCAGCGCGACATTCCGCAGGCTGGTGGCGTCATAGACCTTCATAGGCATACCCTCCGCCGGTGGGGATAGTAGCCGGCAGCCGCTTCCCGGCAACCAGCTGGAGCCGATGAGCCATCCTATTGCGGGGGGGCGGCGGGATCAAGTTGCCGGCTGGAAGCCGCCAGCCGCCAATAGCCAGCCGCCAGTCAACAGTTGCCGGTTCGCAGCGCCTGGTCCCTGCGGATGTCGTCAGGCGAGCGTCGGGTCTGGTCAGCCACCCGGGAATGTCGCAAGCGGCGACTACTCGTATCTCAGCGCCTCGATCGGATCCAGGCGCGACGCCTTAAAGGCCGGGAACAAACCGAAGAAGATGCCGACGCTCGCCGAGAAGCCGATGCCCAGCGCGAAGGACCACCAGGGCAGCGAGACGGGGAAGCCCGACAGCCAGTGGACGCCGAGGCCGATGGCGCTGCCGAAGAAAATGCCCAGTAGCCCGCCCATCGAGGTCAGGACCACCGCTTCGACCAGGAACTGCCAGAGGATCTCGCGGCGCCGCGCGCCGAGCGCCTTGCGTACTCCGATCTCCCGGGTGCGCTCGGTCACCGAGATCATCATGATCGCCATGACGCCGATACCGCC
>JBKJRJ010000374.1:0-2643 GCA_046594705.1 Vicinamibacterales bacterium | reverse complement strand
CTGCCCCATTGGCGACACGCGTCAAACGCTGACTGAGGTCGGCGATGCCATCGCGCGCAATCATTCCCTCACGCCAGTCAAGAAAGGCGGAAGATATCCCAGCGTGCCGGTGGACGCCACCGTCGAGGCGTGGGCGAGCGACGTCGCGCCGCTGGTGGCGGAGGCGAAATCCCTGGCGGCGCGCATCCGGCAGAACATCGGCCAGTGTCCGCCGGAGGCCGAGGCGTTTCTCTCCAGGGAGTTCGCGCCGTTCGAGGCGCGTGTGGCGGTCGTCGAGCGCCGGCTCTCCGGTCCTCACGCCATCCAGCTACTCGTGACGCTGCGACCGGATTCGGATTACACCCTGGTTGTCACCGAGCGCTTCAGTGGCGGCGCGACGGTTGATGGTAGCAAGAGCTTCACGTTCGCGCCGGCCTCCACGGTACTCACCCTCTCAGCCGGCGTCGGGGTGACATGGCTCGAAGGCCGGGCCTACTCCTCCCGCAACGCACCGGGCGTGAATCCCGGCGACGCCACGCGAACACTGCTGTCGGTGGACGGCAAGGGCGAGCGCCCCGCCCTCGTCGCGCTCCTCAACTACCAGATTCCCTGGGCGGCGACCGCCGACTACGGCCTGGCGATTGCCACCGGTCCGGTGTTTGCCTTCAGCAGCGGCACCAGGAACACCTCGTCCCTCGGCGTGTTTGCCGGGCTATCCGCCCATCTCTTCAGACGGTTCTTCATCACTCCAGGTGTGCACCTTGGCGAGTTCGCCGACACGCCGCTCGGATTCAGAGGGGAGGGCGATGTGGTGCCGCCGAATTTCGGGGAACTCGTCCCGAGGAAACGCTGGCAAACCAAATTCGCCGTCATGTTCACCTTCCGCACGGCGGATCTCTCGAGGGTTGCGCCGAAGCCGGCAAAATAGCGCGTGCGCGGCGTCTCAGCGTGCCCGTGGTGGGTTGGTCGCACGGGTTGCCGCGTCCCGCGCCGCACGGGTCTCGACGCCCGGTTTTTGCAGGAAGCCGAGGTCGCGGAACCAGTCGATGAAACGCAGCTGCCACGTGCCGAGCGGGATGCCGTTGCGGTCGGTCAAGCCGCCGCTCATGTTGCCACCCTCCGGCAGCGCGTCGCCCGGGTGGCGGCCGTTGCCGTAGATGTGCATCTCCAGATTGGGGATGCGGGCGCGCAGGAACGCGGCGAAGTATTCGTCCGCCCACACGGCGTGGACGGCATCGCCGACGCCGCCGCTCGCGATGAACGACGGCGGCGCATCGCCGGGAATCGCCACCTCGGCCCCGCCGCGGAACGGCGTCGGCCCCGGGTAGATCAGGCCGACGAAGTCGGGCCGCGAACTGATCGTCGCCAGCGGATTGCCGGGTCTGTCATGCGTCTTGTCGAACTCGAGATATCTGATCGCCGCCGGCGCGGTCAGTTCCGCGCCTGCCGAGAACCCAATCGTGCCGATCTTCTTCGGATCGATCCCCCAGTCTTCGGCATAGGCGCGCACGACCTTGATCGCCTGCAGCATGTCGTTGACCGCGTCGACCTGCGCGTTGTAACCGTCTTTCCGCAAGCGGTTGCGCAGGATGATCGTATTGATGCCGTAGTTGAAGAAGAACGGGACGAAATCCGATCCCTCGGAGCCCACATTGAGCGTGTTGTGGCCACCCCCCGCCACGACGATCACGGCAGCGCCCGTATTGATGCCGCCGGGCACGCGGTGCAGCTCGATCGACGGGTTGTGGATGTTGACGATGCTGGCGATGCGTCCGGGAGCCGCGCCGGTCATGGTGTAGACCTCGGGCTCCTTGATGCGGTCCGCCTTGAGCAGCGGGGAGTCCGCCGGATAGATCGGCACGACGACACCCCCGGGAAGGATGGCTTGCGGCGCGTAGGGCTGATCGGTGCCTGGCCCGGGTAGCGGAACGCGCTGCGGCGCCGGCGTGGCGCCAAGCACGGACGTCGGGGTACGCGGCGGCGGCGCGGCCTGCGGGATCGGGGCTGGCGCGACGCCGGTGGACGGGATCCCGTACTCATTCTGAAACACGTGCGCCTCGGGAGCCACGTACCTGACGGGGATGACCGGGTTGCCGGACCGCGGGCCCTGTTGACCGAGCGACATCAGGGCCGACAGGACAAGGATCGCGATGGTCGAATTCGCCATGCCCCATCATCGCTCACACCGGCCGCGCCCGCGTCAGAGCGCGTGCGCGATCACGTGACGGCGGTGCGCGAAAATCCGCCGGATCTGCGCCCGGACGACCGGCAGCGCCAGCTCGCCGAACGGCTGAAACGGCAGCGCGTAATCCACGCTGTCGTCCATCACGGTGCCGCTGCCCTCAGGGCGGAAGCGATGCGAGTGGATCCATTGACGGTAGGGGCCGCTCAACTGCACGTCCACGAACTCGTGCGGCGGATCCCATCGCGTGATCTCGGTCACCCACTGGAATCTGACCCCGAACAGGCTGAGCGAGTAGCGAATCAGCGCCCCCTCGCGCATCTCCACCTCCGGCGTCAGAATCCGGAAGCGCAGTTCCGGCGGCGTGATGCGCTCCAGGTTGGCGGCGCTCGCGAAAAACGGGAAGACGCGCTCGATCGGCTGGGCCAGCCTCGTCTGTTCCTCGAAACGGTGCGTGCGCATCACTGGCATTGTGTCACCTC
>JBKJRJ010000371.1:0-2594 GCA_046594705.1 Vicinamibacterales bacterium | reverse complement strand
GTCGGCCAGCTCTCCTTCGCTCAGCCGCGCGAGCAGGCGCGACGCGGGCTCGCCGCGCGACGGATTCATCCGCATGTCGAGCGGCCCGGCGTCCTTGTAGCTGAAACCGCGGCGCGGATCGTCGAGCTGCATCGAGGAGACGCCGAGATCCGCGACGATGAGATCCACGGCGGCCAGGCCTTCAGCCGCGAGCACGCGCGGCAACCCGGCAAAATTGGCGTGGTGCGCGGTGAAGCGCTCGGGGCCGAAACCCGCAGCCCGGAGTTTGGCTTCGGTCCGCGACAGCTCGACCGGATCGACGTCGAGCCCGATCAGCCGGCCGCCCGGCTGGAGTCGTTCGAGCAGGGCGCGCGTGTGTCCCCCGCCGCCGAGCGTGCAGTCCACCGCCACTTCGCCCGGCACGGGCCGGAGACAGTCGAGGACCTCCGCCACCATGATGGGCCGGTGGGTTCCCGCGGGTGTCTTGCCTGACGCCAGGACCTTCTGCACGTCGGAGGGGTAGGTCGCGGGATCGAGCTCCTTGTACTTCTCGTGGAACCCGCGCGGGTTCTTCCCGGCGTAGCGCGGGCGACGCGTATGTCGCGGCAGCGCGTCAGGCGGCTCGTTCACCACCCTGGGTCACCCACGCCGCGATGCCCGGCGAGCCAGCCCTGCGTCATCGTGTTGATCGTAAGGCGCAACGCCGAAAACCCAAAGCCTAAAGCCCATAGAATGGCGAAGTTGCCTCCCACCACCCACCGGTGTAGGCCCTTGGTCGCCGACCGGGTCATCTGTCGCGTTGTGAACACCGCCGAGCCGGTGGTCAGCGCGTGATGGAGTTCCTGCTGTGTCTCGCCGTGCTGGCGCTCGGCCTGTCGCTGCGCCGCGCGTTCGTTCGGCTCGACCAGCTGCAGCGATCGGCGACGGTGCTGCGCGAACGGGTCGAGCGGCTGGAACTCGAGCGTCCAGCGTCTGAGGCTGGCCTGAAGGGCGGCGCGACGCCTGACAGGCCACCGCTGGAGGAGCCAGAGGCCACGTCACCAGCGCCGCACGTCGTGCAGGGCTTCAGTTCCGCCGCCACCGCCCAGGACGTCGGCGCCGTACCAGACCAGGCCGGGGACGCTCCCGACCGGTCGTCGCTCGAAACGAAGATCGGCACCCAGTGGCTGCTCTACATCGGCGTGACCGCGATCGTCATCGGCGTCGCGTATTTCGAGAAGCTGGCGATCGAGAAACAGTGGATCGGCGAGACGGCTCGCGTCGTCCAGGGCGCGGTGTTCGGGCTGGCTCTGGTATATGGCGGCACGCGATTCGGCCGCGTCGGCTATCGGCTGTACGGCCAGATGATCAGCGGTGGTGGCGCCGCCATCCTGTATGTCTCGACCTACGCGGCGTTCAACTTCTACCACCTGATTCACCAGTCGCTCGCGTTCGGACTGATGGTCGCGATCACCGGGATGGTGGCGTGGCTGGCGGAACGAGGGGGGTCGCAAGGGCTGGCGTTGCTGGCCGTCGGCGGCGGCTTCGCCACGCCGTTCCTGATGCCGGGCACGACCGACGCGCAAGTCGCCCTGTTTGGCTACGACACCATCCTGATCGCAGGCACCGTGCTGCTGTCGCGCCGCCGCGACTGGCCGGTCCTGAACGTCGTCAGCTACGTCGCGACGCTGCTGACGGTGGCGACGTGGGCGGATCGGTTCTACCGCCCCGAGAAGTACCTGGTGACCGAGCTGTTCGTGACGCTGTTCTGTGTGATGTTCCTCGCCATCCTGCGCGAGTGCCGCCGGGTGCGGCGGCGCGAAGCGGTGGCCACCGTGGCGGTGTTGTGGACGGCGCCCGCGGCGTACTACGTGGCGTCGCTGGCCATCCTGATGGATCACTCCAGCGCCATGCTGATCTGGCTGCTGGCCATGATGCTGGTGGGCGGCATTCTCAGCACGCGGCTGGCGCTCGCGGCCGGTCTGGTGGTGTGGGCCGCCGTGACGCTGCCCCTGTTCGCCTGGATCCAGATGCACATGCGGACCAGCGGGTGGCTCGTGCCGGGCCTGGCCGCGGTCGCCGGTGTCTACGTCATTGCGCTGGCGGCGCAGCTGTATGACGCCCTCGAACGCGACGACGCCGGGCCGTTTGCCATCATCTGGCTGCACGCGAATGGCCTGCTGATGTTCGCGGCGGCCTACTTCCTGCTCCTGCCGAACCATATCGGCGCGGCCGGCGCGGCAGGGGCCGCCTTCGCGATGTGGCACTGGGGGCTGGCAGCCTGGCTGAGGACGCGGCGGCGCGATCTCGCCCTGCACTTCGCCGCGCTCGGGTTGTCCTTGATGTCGATCGCGGTCGCCATCGAGTTCGATGGGCCGGCGGTGACGGTGGGATGGGCGGCGCAGGGGGCCGCCCTCATCGCGCTCGGCGTGCTCGAGCGCCGCCTCTGGCTCCGGCTTGGCGGCCACCTGCTGTTTGCCATCGCGGTCGGTCGAGCCGTCGATCTGCTGCTCGCGGTCGCGCCGGCCAGCCACGTGGCGCTCTTCAACACGCGGAGCGCAGCCGGCCTGTTCGTCGCGGCGTTGTGTTACCTGCTCGCGTGGCTGTCCTATCGCGACCGGGAGGCGCCACAACGG
>JBKJRJ010000327.1:0-4451 GCA_046594705.1 Vicinamibacterales bacterium | reverse complement strand
CGCGTCGTGGTGTGGCAAGGCCATGAAGAAGCGGACCATCGTCGAGCGGCCCGGGTGGCACGCCGTCAACGCCGTCCGTGACGATGCCATCCACGAGATCAAGTCCACCTACATCCTTCAGCCGGGACCCGCGTCGCTGACCGAAGGGGTCGCCCGGCTCCACGACGTGATGGCGTCTCACGCCTGCCGGCTCGGGATCCGGACGGTATACTGAACGAATGCGTTTTCTGATGGTGTTTCTCGCCGCGGCCGTGCTGGCCGGCAGTCCTGCGGAGGCCCAGCGTAAGCCGGCCCGGAAAGCACCCGCCAAGCCGGCGCCGTCCAGAGCCGCGACCGTACCGCTGAAGACCGTCACTCCTGACGTGAGGTGTCCCTCACTCATCGGCATGGGGATCAAGACCGTGCGCAGCTTCTGTGACGTGCCGGCAGGACGCGAAGCCGCGCAGGGCATCGTGATTACGCTCCCGCCGCATACCGGCCCCGGCACGCTCACGTTCGACTTGCACGCGCGGCACCTCTACTCGGACGACGAGATGAGGCGTGGCAAGGCCTACGCGCGTTATCGCGCGGTGATCGGGGTGCTGACGATGAGCGGAGAATTGCTCGATCGGGGCGCGGTCGAGGCGGAGTTTCGCACCGCGGCCGACCTGTTCGATCGCATCGGCGGCGGCGCGGGCCCCGGCAGCCTCAAAGCCGTCGCACCCGCGGGCCGCGAGCAGGCGGTCATCATGGTCCCGGCCGGCGTCGTGCAGGTCAGCCTGTTGGGCGAGACGCTGGATGCCGTCACGGCCGCCGGGCACGAGACCGTCGTCATGCCGGGGCGCCCGGTGGCGATCGTGAGCAACCTGCTATTCGAGTACCGTCCGGCGCCGGTGCGCCGCTGACTGTGAATATTCTCGACGTGCTGATCATCGGCGCCGGCCCAGCGGGGCTGGCGTCCGCGATCGCGGCCACCACAGCCGGACTGTCCTATCAGGTCATCGAGAAGGGCGCCCTCGTCAACTCACTTCTGCATTACCCCACCGAGATGGTGTTCTTCACCACCCCGGAGTTGATGGAAATTGGCGGTCTGCCGTTCACCAGCCCGAACGACAAGCCGTCGCGCATGGAAGCGCTCCGCTATTACCGGCGCGCCACCGACACCTACAAGCTCGACATTGCGTTCGACGAAACGGTGGCCGCCGTCCAGAAGCAGGGCAGCGTCTTCATCGTCGAGGCCGACGACAAGTGGAAGACGCGGCGGACGCGGCGGGCGAGGACGGTGGTGCTGGCCACGGGCGCCTACGACTTCGCGAACACCATGGGGATCCCCGGCGAAGACCTGCCGCACGTGTCGCACTACTACACCGCACCGCACCCGTTCTATCGCAAGCGCGTGGTCATCGTCGGCGGCAAGAACTCGGCCGCGGAGGCCGCCCTCGACCTCTACCGGGCCGGCGCGCAGGTGACCCTCGTGCACCGGCGCGACGCCCTCGGCGACTCAATCAAGTACTGGGTCAAGCCCGACATTGAAAACCGCATCAAGGAGGGCTCGATCGCGGCGCGCTTTGGCACCCACGTCGTGGAGATCACCCCAACGCACGTCGTGCTGGAGCGGGAGGGCACTCGCGACGAGATCGCGGCGCACGGCGTCTTCCTCCTGACAGGGTATATCTCTGACAACCGCCTGCTGCGCGCGGCCGGCGTCGACATCGACCCGGCGACGAGCGGCCCCGTGCACGACCCGGAGACATTCGAGACCAACGTCCCCGGGCTCTACGTGGTGGGCGCGATGGTGGCGGGGAAGGCCAGCGGCCGGATCTTCATCGAGAACGGCCGGTTGCATGGCGACCTCGTGATCGCGGAGGTCGCCAGGAAGGTTCGTGGTCGGTAGACTACCAACGAAGCCTCAGTGCCTGCCGTCCCAGCTGTGGCGGGACGCCAGAACTTTGATCTCCAGCAGCTCGATCAGCGACCGGCAGCGATCCAGTAGGCCGTCCCGCTCGAGCAGCGCCTGCTTCTCGACGGCATCGAACTCCAGGTACTGCGCGAGCGCGTTCACGAGATCCTCGTCCGCCATGGCCGAGGGGACTTTCGCGTCGGGCTGGCCTTCCGGCTGGGGCACCAGCAGCGTTTCGAGGCGCCGCCTTTCGCCGCGCATCTCCTGCCGCACGCTCTCGGGCGGGGGCTCGGGCACCGCGACCACGGTCGCGACGCGGTAAGGTCTGTCCTCGTCCTCGCCGGCGATCCTGAATTTCTCCATCCCGCGAAGGACGATGTTGAAGCGGCCGTCGGGGAGGCGCTCGGCATGGGTGATGACGCCGGCGCAGCCAACCGGGTAGACCGGCGGGCGTCCCTCGTAGTCCCCTTCCCAGCCCTGGCGCAGCAGGACCATCCCGATGATGCGATCGCCGTTCAGCGCGTCCTCGACCAGTTGCCGGTAGCGCGGCTCAAAGATGTGGAGCGGCAGGAACACGCTCGGAAAGAGGACGACGTTGGGCAACGGGAAGATGGGAATGATGGGAGGGAGCATGTCAGCGGTAATTGCACACTGCAGACTGCAGATTGACGGATTGACGGATTGCCAATTGCCGATTGGACGGCCACACGCAGCAGCAGTTCAATCTGCAATCGACATTCGACAGTCCGTCAATCTCCATTCTGCAGTCGGCAATCTTCAATGTATGGTTCTCGTCTTTTTGTCCATGTAGTCCATCAGGACGTAGCGGCCCAGCGTGCGCGGCGTCGTGAAGTAGGCCTTGCCGTGACAGATCTCCGCCACCTTGCGTACGAAGCTGACGAGGTCCGGGTCGCGCGCCAGCATGAAGGTGTTGATCAGGATCCCCGCCTTGCGGCAGGCGGCAACCTCGGCGAACGTCTCCGAGACGATGAACGGGTCGAGCCCGAAGGCGTTGCGGTAGATGCGGCCGTCGGGCCGGGTCAGGGCGGACGGCTTGCCATCGGTGATCATGATGATCTGCCGCATGTCCTTCTGCTGCTTCTGGAGGATGCGGCGCGCCAGGCGGAGCCCTTCACGGGTGTTGGTGTAGTAGGGGCCGACCCTGCAGCGGGCCAGCTGGCCGAGCGGAATCTCCTCGGCGGAATCGTGGAAGAGGACGACCTTGAGCGCGTCACCGGGGTACTGCAACCGGATCAGGTTCGCCAGCGCCAGCGCCACCCGCTTGGCTGGCGTGAAGCGATCCTCGCCGTAGAGGATCATGCTGTGGCTGCAGTCCATCATCAGGACCGTGGCGCAGGAGCTCTGGTACTCGCCTTGCGCGACCATCAGGTCCTGGTAGTCGACCTCGATGCCGGACTCTGGCTCGGCTGCCGTAGCCCTCGCGACGGTGGCAGGCTGGGCGCTGGAGGCCGGGCGAGCCGGATTGTCGCGCCGAGCCCGGAGCACCGCATTCATGATCGTCCCGCTGGCGTCGAGGTTCATGGTATCGCCGAACTCGTAGGGCTTCGACGTGCCACTGGCCTCGATGCCCGTCGCCATCTCGCGGGTGTCGTGCCGGCCGAGGCTGCTCTTGCCGAGCGAACCCATGAGGTCCCGCAGTGCGCGGTAGCCGAGGAAGTCGATGCTCTTGTCGGTGATCTCGAAGCGGTACTGCTCGGGGTTGTCCATCCCGGCGCCGGGCCCCTGGCCCTCGCGGCTCTCGCGCTCGGCCTCGAGGTCGGGCGGCCCGCTCAGGTAGCCCTGCGACTGGAGCTTCTCGATGACCTTCTCGATCAGCGCGTCGAGCCGCTGCTCGGCGTCATCCGCGTCGCGCCAGTCCTTGCCGAGGAGGCGCTCCAGCGTCTCGTCCGACATCATGCCGCCGTTGAGGATCGCCTCGAGGATGGCGTCGTGCAGCGACTGGCGCGAGTGCCCGGGTTCCTCGTCCTCGTACTGCACGCCGTACGGGTTGTCGAAGCCGCTCCCCAGCAGCATGTCGGACAGCTTCGACAGGAGCTCCTCCAGGTCGAGCTCGTCGAGGTCGTCGCCGGTGAACTTCGTGTAGCGATATTTCATGAGTGTAGGGGCGGTTCGGATTCCTGTAGGGGCGGCTCGGTGATTCCTGTAGAGGCGCCTCGGTGATTCCTGTAGGGGCGGCTCGGTGATTCCTGTAGGGGCGGCTCGTGAGCCGCCCTTAGTTGTAGTACTTCTTCTTGCCGCCGGTGAGTGGCAGCTCTCTCTCGGCCATCGGGTCCATCGTCCGCACCGGCCGCTTGGCCTGCTCGGCGGCGTCAAACGACCCTTCGGTCGAGCGGCTGATCTTGCGCTGTGCGTACATGCCTTCCAGGACGAAGTCGATCGCGGAGGCCAGCTGCGGGTCGTCCGGCCGTTGCTCCGGGCAGGCGGCACGCGCCGCGTCCTGCAGCCCCTGGACGACCACCGTGCGCACGACGAGTTCGGCCGCCGGCAGGGCGTCGTCCACCTGGAGATTGCCGCCGAGATCGAACCATTCAGTGACCTGGCGGAGATCGAT
>JBKJRJ010000390.1:0-6697 GCA_046594705.1 Vicinamibacterales bacterium | reverse complement strand
CCTGGTCCGTTGAGGTTTCGCGAGCAGGAAATAGCCAAGGACTTCGGGGTCGGATACGCGGTGGCGTCGGGTGACGTCAACGGCGACACGCTGCAGGACATCCTGGCGATCAGTGGCACCGAGCTGGTGTGGTTCAAGGCGCCCACCTGGGAGAAGTCGGTCATCCTGGCAGCGGGGGCGACCACGGCCGACAACGTGACGATCGCGCCGCACGACATCGACGGCGACGGCCGCCTCGATGTCGCGCTGGGTGCGGGGTGGACGCGGCAGAACACCGGCACGCTGCAGTGGGTCAGACAGAACGTACCGGGGGCGACGCCGGCGTGGGAAGTGTTCCCGATTGCCGCCGAGCCTACTCTGCACCGAATCAAGTGGGCCGATATCGACGGCGACAAGAGGCTCGACCTGATCGTGGCGCCGCTCCACGGCGTGGGAGCCAAGGGCGCCGAGGGGCCCGCGGCGCGGCTCCTGGTCTTCAGGGTTCCCGCCCATCCCAAGACGGACCTGTGGCCGATGGAGGTGGCGGGCCAGGCCAATCACCTCCAGCACAATTTCCTGGCGATGAACCTCGACACCGATCCGCAGGACGAGCTCGTCACGGCGGGCCACGAAGGATTGACGTCCTGGAAGCGCGCCAGCGACGGCACCTGGGCGCGCCTGGTGATCGGTGAGGGGTCGCCCGGCGAGGTGAAACTGGGGCGCGTCGGCGGCCGCCGCGTGCTGGCGACCGTCGAGCCGTGGCACGGCGCGGGCGTCGCCGTCTACGTGGAGAAGCCAGGCGCGCCGCTGTGGACGAAGACCACGATCGAGACCGCCCTCACGGAGGGCCATGCGCTCGGTTGGGCGGATTTTGACGGCAACGGTGACGAGGAGCTGGCGGTCGGGTGGCGCCGCGGCAAACCTGGCGTCGCGATCTATTTCGTCAACCGCGACGGCGCGCTCACCTCGAAGATGATGGTGGACGAGGGGGGCATGGACACCGAAGATCTGATTGTCGGGGACTTCAACGGCGACCGGTTGCCCGACCTCGTCGCGTCCGGCCGGGCCACGCGCAACATCAAGATTTATTGGAACGAGACGAAGAAGAAGTAGGCGGCGCCGGAGCGCCGCCTTCCCCAAAGCCAAGGCCTGAAGCCTAAAGCCAAAGCCTATTTGAACCGATTATTGACCGCGTCCCAGTTGATCACGTTCCACCACGCGCCGAGGTAGTCGGGGCGGCGGTTCTGGTACTTCAGGTAGTAGGCGTGTTCCCAGACGTCGATCCCGATGATCGGCTTCTTGCCTTCCATCATCGGGTTGTCCTGGTTCGCGCTGCTCTCGATCACCAGCTTGCCGCCGACGTCCACCAGCCAGGCCCAGCCGCTGCCGAAGCGCTTGACGCCGGCATCGTTCATCAGCGTCTTGAACTTCTCGAAGTCGCCGAAGGTGGACTTGATGGCTTCGGCAATCCCGCCCTGCGGCGCGCCCCCCTTGCCCGGCCCCATGATCTCCCAGAACATCGTGTGGTTGAGGTGACCGCCGCCGTTGTTGCGGATCGCCGCGCGCACGTCCTCGGGGATGGTGTTGATGCCCTTGATGAGATCCTCGGCGCTCTTGTTCTGGAGCTCGGGGTGCTTCTCGATCGCCGCGTTGAGGTTGGTAACGTACGCCGCGTGGTGCTTATCGTGATGGATCCGCATCGTCTGCTCGTCGATGTGGGGCTCCAGGGCGGCGTAGTCGTACGGCAGGGGCGGAACTGACTGAGACATCTATTCTCCTTAGCGAATGTCGAGCATGCGATCGAGCGCCAGCTTGGCCAGGCGCTTGGTTTCGTCGGGGACGATGATTTGGTTGTGGATCTGCCCTTCGAGCAGTCCTTCGAGGATCCAGAGGAGATGATTCGGCGACACGCGGAACATCGTCGAACAGAGGCAGCCGAATGGGTCGAGCGTGATGACGGTGCGGCCCGGCGCGACGTCGCGGGCCAGCCGGTTGACGAGGTGCACTTCGGTGGCGACGGCCCAGACGGTGCCCGCGGGACTGCCCTTCACCGCGTCGATGATGAACTCGGTCGAGCCGCTCAGATCCGCGGCCTGGACGACGTCGAGGGTGCACTCGGGGTGCGCGATCACTTTGCCCTCGGGGTACTTCTTCCTGAACGCCTCGATCTGCTGCACGTTGAACCGGGTGTGGACCGAGCAGTGTCCTTTCCAGAGCAGCAGCTTCGCCTGCTGCGCCTGGGCGGCGGTGAGACCGCCCCACGTCTCGTGGGGATCCCAGACCACCATGCGGTCGAGCGGCACGCCCATCTTCCAGCCGGTGTTGCGCCCCAGGTGCTGGTCGGGAAGCATCATCAGCTTCTCGCCGCGGTCCCAGGCCCACTGCATCACCGCCGCGGCATTGGTGGAGGTGCAGACCACGCCGCCGTGCTCGCCGACGAATGCCTTCACCTCGGCCGACGAGTTGATGTACGTGACGGGGACGATGGTCGAGACATCGACGCCCATGGCCGCCAGCTCGCGCCAGGCGGTCTCGAGCTGTTCGCCCGCCGCCATATCGGCCATCGAGCAGCCGGCGGCGAGGTCGGGCAGGATCACTTTCTGGTGCGGGGCGCGCAGGATATCGGCGCTCTCGGCCATGAAGTGGACGCCGCAGAAGACGATGAATTCCGCTTCCGCCCGGGTCGCGATGGCGCGCGCGAGCTTGAGCGAGTCGCCGGTGAAGTCGGCGAACTTGATGACCTCGTCGCGCTGATAGTGGTGGCCGAGAATCACGAGCCGGTCGCCGAGCGCCTGCCTGGCGGCGGTCAACCGGGCGTCCATCTCGTCGTCGGACAAACGGAGGTATCGCTCGGGCAGCGGCTGGCGCTCCCCGATGCTCTCTTTCTCGACCTGGTTCAGAAGATGGATGTCCATCGGTGACTGAACCTGCAATTCTACTACCTACGCAACAGGCTGGGGGGCCGGGACTTGCGGGGAGGGCGTATCGAACTCGATCTCGGGCCCGGTCACGACGTTGTACAGGGTGTCTCGCTCGATTGGTTGGCGGCCGGCCGCCCGGATGAGCCGGCGGATGACCGGAGTGGTCATCCCCTCGGGCGTGCGGGAGCCGGCCATGTGGTAGATGTGCTCTTCCTGCACAGTGCCGTCGAGGTCGTCGGCGCCGAACCACAGGGCCAGCTGGGCGGTTTCGACGCCCGTCGCAATCCAGAACGCCTTGATGTGGGGGATGTTGTCGAGCATCAGGCGCGACACGGCGTGCACGCGCAGCGTGTCGACCGCGCTCGGCGCCGGCAGCTTCCGCATCTGGTTGTTGTCGGGATGAAAGGCGAGCGGGATGAATGCCTGCAGTCCGCTGGTCTCGTCCTGCAGCGCCCGCGCGCGCAGCATGTGATCGACGCGCTCCTCGATCGTTTCGATGTGCCCGTAGAGCATCGTGACGTTGGTGCGCATGCCGAGGCGGTGGGCGATCCGGTGGATCGACAGATAGCGGTCGGCGCCGCACTTGTCGTCGCAGATTCTCTTGCGCACGCGCTCGGCGAACACTTCCGCCCCCCCGCCGGGCAGTGAGTCGAGACCGGCGTCCTGCAGTTCGCGCAACACCTGCTCGTCGGTCCGGCCGTAGAGATCCGCAAAGAAGGCGATCTCGACGGCGGTGAAGCACTTGAGATGGATCTTCGGACGGATCCGCTTGAAGCCGCGCAGCATGTCCGTGTAGTAGGAGAACGGCAGGTCCGGATGCAGGCCGTTGACGACATGGATCTCGGTCAGCGGCTGGCCGGCGCGCTGGCGGAGCTTGTCCCAGATCTGCTCGTGCGACATCGTGTACGACTCCGGATCGCCGGGGCGGAGCCGGGCGAACGAGCAGAACAGGCAGCTCGCCACGCAGACGTTGGTCGCTTCGATCCGGATGTTGAAGTTGTAATAGGTGCGCGCCCCGTGACGCTTCTCGCGCTCGCGGTTGGCCAGCCAGCCGAGCGCGAGGGTGTCGGGACACTGAAACAGGCGGACGCCGTCCTCGAACGACAGCCGATCGCCGGCGCCGAGTCTTCCCTCTATGTCAGCGAGCCCGAGAGCCGCGAGGCGTGCGCGCATCCAGACCTCTATGTTACTTCGGGGCGGCTTTGATATAGTTGACGTCGATGGCGGGCCGCGCGGCCCGCCGCTACTGCCCGGCGGTCATGCGAAGTGGGTCTCAAGCCCACGCGGTGCCGCCACTGTATGCGGGGAGCGACATCCTCACACCGGCCTGGCGCAACAGCGCCCGGCTAGTGGCCACTGTTCCGTTGAAGCCGCGCGAAAGCGCGGCGAAGGCGAATGGGAAGGCGCAGGATGCACGTGACGATCCGCGAGCCAGGATACCTGGCCGGCCGGGCCCGTTCCACCACCCATCGGCGCGTACGCACGCCGCAAGGAGGCCCGAGTGTTGTTGCTTCATTCCGCACGTCTGTTCCTCTCCCTGTCACTCTCGCTATCACTCTCCCTGCTCCCCGACCCTGACGCGGTCACCGGTGTCGTCGTGGACACGTCCGGCCGGCCCGTGCCACGCGCCGTGGTCCAGATCCTCGCCAGCGACGGCGCGGCGGCGACCACGATGTTCACCGACGCCGATGGCTCCTTCCGCGCCGCGGCGGCTCCCGACGGCTGCCGCGTCCATGTCTCCCTGACCGGTTTCCTGCCCGCCAGCGCCGGCTGCCGCACCGACGCGGCCATCACGCTGACGCTCGCCGTGGCGCCGGTTGCCGAGACCATCATCGTCTCGGCGACACGGACCGAGGCGCCGTCGGGGCAGGTCGCCGCGGCCGTCACGGTGTTCGATGCGGCTGACATCGAACGCCGGCAGGAGCCACCGCTGGCGGACCTGCTGAGAGGGGCCGCGGGGACCACCGTGGTCCGGGTCGGCGCTCCAGGCTCGGTGACGTCGCTGTTCGTGCGCGCCGGTGAGAGCAACTACACCAAGGTGCTGCTCGACGGCATCCCACTCAACGAACCCGGCGGTGCGTTCAACCTGAGCAACGTCACCACGGAGAACCTCGACCGGGTGGAGTTCGTGCGCGGCGCGAACTCGGCGCTCTATGGATCGGACGCGATGACGGGCGTCATTCAGCTGGTGACCCGCCGCGGCGAGCAGCGGCGCCCTGACGTGAGGCTGCGCCTCGAGGGGGGCACGTTCTCCACCGCACGGGGCTCGGCCGGCGTCGCCGGAAAGGCCGGCCGGCTCGACTACTCCGCCGACGCCGCGGGCCTCACGACCGACAACGAGGTGCCGAACAATCGCTTCCGCAATACGACGCTCTCGGGATCGGCGGGCGCCGGGCTTGGCGGGGGCGCCACGCTCCGCGTCATCGGACGCGCCGAGCGCGGCCGGACCGGCATCCCCGGACAGACCGCGTATGGCCGCCCGGACCTCGATGCCTTCTACCGACGCCACGACGCGGTATGGGGCGCCACCCTCAATCAGACGACGCGCGCATTTCACCAGCGCGCCACCTACGGTTTGGCAGCCTCGCACCAGGCGTCCACCAACCTGCTCCTCGATGCGCCCTACACGCCGTCGTTCGAAGGACGGACCGCGCCATTCCAGTTCTCGGACTTCCAGTACGACAGCCGCACCGACCTCCGCCGGCACCATGCCAGCTACCAGGCAGATGGCACCTTCTCGACGAGGCGCGCGGGTACGCACGTGGATACGGCGCTGGTCGACTGGGAGGGCGAGCGCGCGACCCTGCGGGATGCGCGGGCGGGCACGGCCGTGCCGGCCTCGCGCAACAACGTCGGCGTGTCCCTGCAGCACCAGGCGATGTGGTCGCGAGTGTTCCTGACCGCAGGCGTGCGCCTCGAGAAGAACGACAGCTTCGGCAACGCCACGGTGCCCAGGGTATCGGCCGCGTGGTACGTTCGGAGCGGCGGACAGGCGATTGGCGCGACGCGGCTGAGCGCCAACGCGGGGCGCGCCATCAAGGAACCATCGATCCTGCAGTCGTTCAGCCCCAACCCCTTCTTCATGGGCAACCCGGACCTGAAGCCCGAGCGCGTCACGCGCGCCATCGAAGCCGGGATCGAGCAGCGGTTCGCCGCGGACCGCCTCAAGGTGGCCGCGGTCTGGTTCGACAATCGCTACCGCGACATCATCTCGACCCGGACGATTAGCTTCAATCCGTTCCGCTCGCAGTATTTCAACATCGGCTATACCAGCGCCCGTGGCGCTGAGCTGACCGGCGACGTCGCGCTGGTGTCCGGCTTCCGCGCCAAGGGTGGCTACACCTTCACGGATTCGGAAATCCTCGAGAGCACCTCCACGAGCCGGGTCTTCCAGGCCGGCAAGTGGGCGTTCCGGCGGCCGCGTCATGCCGGGTTCGTCAGCCTCGCATGGACCGGCGCGCGCGCAGCGCTGGACCTGTCCGGCTCGGGCGCGGGACGCCGCGTGGACAGCGACTTCTCGTCACTCGTGCCGGCCATCGAGAGCAACGACGGCTACGCGCAGTGGGACCTGCGCGGCACCGCGCGGCTCACGCGGCTGCTGTCGCTCACCGGCGCCGTGGACAATCTCACCGGCAGCACGCGCATGGAACCGCTCGGTTACCCGGTCCTCGGCCGGGCCTTCCGCTTCGGCGTCCGTGCACGCTTCTGACGTCACGGCGGCCGGCGTCATGCCGGCGCGCCCGCGCGCGGCGGTCTCGTGGAGCGGCGGCAAGGACAGCCTTGCCGCCGTCGCTGCG
>JBKJRJ010000085.1:0-9310 GCA_046594705.1 Vicinamibacterales bacterium | reverse complement strand
GTCGATCAAAAACTTGGAGGAGGCCGGCAGGACGAGGCCGGAGAGCCGGTTCACCAGCATCAGCGCCAGCCCGAGACCCAGCCGGCCGCGGTGCGCCAGCACCAGCGCCCGGGCTTCTGGCCAGGCGTTCGAATAGTCGACCTTCTTCTTGGGGGGCTCGTCCGCGCGGGCGGCCGCAGCCGACCGGCCGGCCCCTTCACGGCCGCCGCCGCCGCGCATGCCGCGAATGCCGCCACCCTTCATGGAGATCATCTTAGATTGGACGCAGTCGATCGGCGCGCGTCCCTGGAAGAATTCTGCGGTCCACCGGTTGGCAGTGGATAGTTGGCAGTTGAGACAACGGAGCCCCAACTACCCACTACCAACTGTGAACTGTGAACTGTGAACTGTGAACTGTGAACTAAAAATTCACCCGGAGCTCTGCCACGATCTGGCGCTTGATGATGTCGCCGAACACGTGCTGCTGGATGTTCTGGTTGGCGAGGTTGGTGCCCTTGACCGCCGTCGTGAGGCGGTTGTCCAGCCACTTCACGCCGAACCCGCCGTTGACCAGCGTGTAGGCCTCCGTCGTCCCGTGATAGCGATCGTCGAGGACGTCCTGCCAGAAGGCGCTGTCGGAGTAGGTGACGGTGAGATCGCCGAGGAAACGGCCACGATTGAGGTTCGCGCCGATGTTGAAGCGGCTCTTCGCCGGGAGGTTCAGCTCCGAAAGCGCGAAGTTGGCGGTGGGTTCGGCCTGGTACGAATAGTTCACGAACATCCCGACGTAGCGGTTCACCGCGGCGTTGACGCCCAGTTCGACGCCCTTCTGCGTCGTCCGGCCGAAGTTCTGATAGGTGAACGCCCCCGGAAAGCTGCGCCCGGGCACCAGGTTGATCACCGCGGGCGGCAACAGCCCGAAGGCGAAGTTGGGCGGCGGGTTGGCGGCCGTGTAGCGCTTCTCGGTCTGCTCGGTGAAGAAGATGTCGTCCCTGGTGCGGTTCACGTAAAAAGCGGCCGAGAGGATCGCGCGCCCGTTGGCGACGACGCCGCTGTAGCCGAGCTCGTAGGCGTCGACCGAGGTCTCCTTCAGGTTGGTGTTACCGGTGGCGCGAATCGGAATCAGATAGGTCCGGCCGGCCAGCAGCGGTGAGAAGGCGCCGAGCGGCAGCGGCTCCGCGATCGTGATGTCGAGGAAGTTGTTGATCACCGAGGGGGACCGGTAGGCGCGGTTGTACGAGAGGCGCATGGTGTGGTTCGCCTGCGGCTTCACCATGAAGGTGACGCGCGGCGAGAACACGAAGTCGTCGAGGTAATCGAAGCGGTCGACGCGGGCGCCGCCGACGATGCGGAACATGCGCGAGAGGAAGATCTCGTCCTGGAAGTAGCCGCCGCCTTCGGTGCGGTTGTCGGCGTTGGGGGCGATCGAGAGGGCGAACGCGTTGACGCGCAGGTTGCCGCCGTAGGTCACGACGTGCTTGTCGCGGATGGTCTGGACGTTCGAGGCCTCGACGTCGAGCGTCTTGGTCAGGAAGTCGAAGCCGATGGTCTTGCCGGCGCCGTCCACGGTGAGCAGGTTGTTGGCGTCGCCGTTGAGGACGTTGGTGAAGACGCCGGCGCGAAAGCCCTTGTTCGTGAAGCTCATCTTGCCGTAGCCCATCACCGAGCCGCGGTTGATGTCGAACGGACCGATGCCGGTGTGCATGATGCCGTCGGTGCCGGCGGCGCCGCCCGAAAACGACAGCTTCTTGCCGTCGGCGTAGTCGTAGTCCACGCGCGCGTCGAACTTGGGCTGCGCGGTGCCCTGGTTGCTGAACCGCGGGTAGGCGTTGCGCGCTACGGTGCAGACCGCCGTGCGATCGCAGGGGATGGCGCCGGAGGGACGGCCGTAGGGGTCCTGCGTGTAGCCCCCCGCCGAGATCTTGAAGGCGACGCGGTCGTTGACCGCCTGTGCGTGCGTGCCGCTGAGGTAGAACAGCGTGCCGGATCCGGTGCTCGAGCCCGTGCCGCCCGACGGGCGATCGAAGCCGCCGACGCCGAGCACGGCGCTGGTGCCCTGCATTTCACGCGGCGACTTGGTGATCACGTTGACCACGCCGTTGAGCGCGTTGGCGCCCCACACCGCCGAGGCGGGGCCGCGGATGACCTCGACCTGCTTGATCTCATTGAGGTTCACCGGCAGGAAATCCCACATCACGAAGCCGAAGAAATCCTGGTAGAGGCTGCGCCCGTCGAGCAGCGCGAGCGTGCCGGTGGACAGCGTCCCGGTGGCGCCGCGCGAGGTGACATTGATGTCGCGGGCCGAGACCTGCGTGATGTTCATGCCGGGTACCGTCCGCAGCAACTCGGCGAAATTCTGGGTCGGCGCGCTCGCGATCGTCGACGGGCCGATGACCGTCATCGTGGCCGGCGCGTTGATCAGTTTTTCTTCCGTTCGCGACGCGGAGACCACGACCGTTTCTTCGTATTTCGGCTCATCCGGCTTGGGTTCGGGCTTCGGCTCAGGCTTCGGGGCGGGGGCCTGTGGGGCCGCCGGTTGCTGAGCACCGAGGGGCGCCGCGCACGTCAGCGCAAGCGTTACGACACACACGATTCGACACAGGGATTTCATCACTTCGCTCCTGGATGCCCTCGCTCGGGCGGGGCTCGGAAGTCCGACGCGGCTGGGAGTGGTCTGTCGGGTATACCACACTCCAAGGGCCCCGGGCTACGGGGATAGACTGAAGGGATGCCGAAGCCACCGGTCATCCCGCCCGACGAGTGGCACGACTGGCCCGACGAGAAACTGCTCGACCTTCGCATGGCCCAACTCGGGGTGACGATCGAAGACAGCGTCCTGGCCGACCGCATCGCCGCCCTGCAACAGGAGCTGGACGCGCTCGGCCTGGCCTCGTTCCGGCCGCATTTCTGGCTGTCGGAGGAGTGGTTCTCGCCCGACGGCGTGGCGGGCGTGGCGATTCCGTTCTACCTGGCCCACCCGCGGCTCGAACGGCTCGAGCGCGAATACATGCTCGAAGTCGAGGGGGGCACGCCCGACTGGTGTATGCGCATCCTGCGCCACGAAGCCGGCCACGCGATCGACAACGCCTACAAGCTGCGGCAGCGGCGCCGACGGCAGCAGGTGTTCGGCCCCTCCTACCAAGCCTATCCGCAGTTCTACGATCCGAAGCCGTACAGCAAGAGTTTCGTGCTGCACCTCGACAGCTGGTACGCGCAGAGCCACCCCGACGAGGACTTCGCCGAGACCTTCGCCGTCTGGATGAATCCCGAGTCGGACTGGCGCCCGCGCTACGAGGGTTGGCCGGCACTGAAGAAGCTGGAGTACATGGACGCGCTGATGAAGGAGATCGCGGGCAAGCCGATGCTCGTCCGCACCCACCGCAAGGTGGAGCCGCTGCCCTCAATCAGAAAGACGCTGCGGGCCCATTACGAGCGGAAGCGCCGGCACTACGGCCTGCTCCACCCCGACTTCTACGATCGCGACCTGCGGCGCCTGTTCTCCGATCGCCCCGAGCACGCCGCGAACATGAAGGCGGCGCGCTTCATTGCGCGCGCGCGCAAAGACGTCCGCCGCATGGTCGCGGGCTGGACCGGCGAATACCAGTACACGATCGACCAGGTGGTCGAGGCGATGATGAAGCGCGCCAACGAGCTGAACCTCCGCCTCGCCGGCCCGGAGGACCGCACCAAACTGGATTTCCTCGTGCTGCTCACGGTGCAGACGATGAACTACCTGCACAGCGGGCGGCATCGCGTGGCGCTGTAGGCCCGACCTGAAGGTCGGGCCCCCACGGGGGAGCGGCCGAGAGCGCGAGGAGCAGCGCCAGCATCGCGCGCATCTACCCGTCGACTTTGGCCGGGAGGACCCTGCCGAGCTCCGACGGCATGGCGTCCACGCGCAGTTCACCACGCTCGAAGAGGCGGATGGCGGCGGCCGCCACCGCGGGGTCGAAGTGCTTGCCCGCGCCGTCCTCGATCAGTTGAATCGCCTCATGCGCCGGCATCGCCGCGCGGTAGGCGCGCGCGGACGTCAGGGCGTCGTAGAAGTCGGCGACGCCGAGCAGGCGGCCGAGGAACGGGATGGCGTCCGCCTTGAGCCCCTCCGGATAGCCGGTGCCGTCCCAGCGCTCGTGGTGATACTGCACGCCGGGCAGGACGGCGTTGATCGTCGCGCTCTGGATGTTGCCGAGGATCTGCGCGCCGTGCCAAGGGTGCTTCTGCATTTCCGCGAATTCCTCGGGTGTCAGCTTGCCGGGCTTGTTGAGAATGGAGTCCGGCACCGCGATCTTGCCGACGTCGTGCAGCAGCGCCGAGAGCTCCGCCGTCTGGCGCTCGGACTCGGTCAGCCCCATCTCCAGCGCCAGTTGGGCGGTGAAGGCCGCGACCCGCTCCGAGTGCCGGTGGGTGTATCCGTCGCGCGCGTCGATCGTCGCGGCGATGGCCTTGATGGTGTCGAGCAGCAGTCGCTCCAGTTCCCCCAGCAGCCGCACGCGGTGCATCGCCACGCCGGCCTGGTTGCCGATGGCGGCGAGCAGCTCGAGATCCGACTCGTTGAAGCGCCCCGCGCCGCTGAGGCTGTCGACGTAGAGCGCGCCGAGAATCTCGTCAGTCGTCCTGAGCGGCACGCACATCACCGATCGCACGCGCTGGCCGATGACGCTCTGCCCCTCGCTGAACCGGGCGTCGCTGCTGGCATCGTGCGCGAAGACCGACACGCCGTCGGTGATCACGCTCGCCACCAGCGTGCGGCTGACCGCGAAGCGCTCGGTGGACTGGGTCTTCGAGCGCGCCGCCACCACCTCGACCTCGCCGCCCGTCGTGCCGTGCCGCCGCAGGACGACGGCACCGCGATCCGCCGAGACCACCTCGAGGATGGCGCGCAGGGTCACCTCGGACAGGCGCTGCAGGTCGCGCCCGGTCGAGAGCGCCTCACTCACCTTGTGCAGCGTGGAGAGATGCCGCTGCGCGCGCTTGAGCAGCGCCAGCTCGGGGGCCTTCCCTTCCGTGGGCGCGAGCCACTCGAAACTGGACGGCTCGATCCGCCGCTGGATGATGGACTCCACGGTCGATTCGTCCACGAACACGGTCTGATCCGGGCGCTGCGCCAGGCCCGCCGGATCGCGCACTTCGAGGATCGCGGCGCCCAGACGAATCAGGTCTCCCCCCTTCGCGGTCGACGTCTTGATCGGACGCTCGTTGACGAAGGTGCCGTTGGCGGAGTCGAGATCCGTCACCTGCAGCACGCCATCAGCGAAGGTGATCGTGCAATGACGCCTGGACACCGACGGATCGTCGAGCTGGATGTCGCACTGGGAGGTCCGACCGGCCGTGAGGCTCTGGCCGGGCGAGAGCGACACGACGCGATCCGTGTTGCGAACGGCGAGCTCGAGGCGGGACGGCATGCCGGGAACGGTCATTATCGCACTGAGTCGCCCGTCTCCGCGCGGCCGACTCGCGGACCCCGGTCGGCACGCCGCCGACCGTTACCGGGCAGGGCATCCGGCGCATTAGAATCAGCGCATGCCGATGGTCCGCCCCCTCGCACTCGCGCTGCTGCTCTGCCAGTTTCCGCCCCCCGCCCTCGACGTGCCGAAGCGCGAGGCGCCGCAGTGGCTGGCGCCCTACCGCGACGCCACCAGCCGGCTGCTGGGCGAAGCGCTCGCGTCCGACGCCGCGTGGCAGCGGCTGGCCCTGCTGGGAGACACCTACGGCCACCGCCTGAGCGGCTCCCCCAACCTCGAGGCCGCGATCCGCTGGGCGGTCGACGAGATGAAGCGCGACGGGCTGGAGCACGTGCACACCGAGGCCGTCAAGGTGCCGCACTGGGTGCGCGGCCGCGAAAGCCTGGAGATCAGCGGTCCGATTCCGCAGCCGCTCGTCATGCTCGGACTCGGCAACAGCATCGGCACGCCGGCGGCCGGCATCGAGGCTGAGCTGCTGGTCGTGCGCAGCTTCGAGGAGCTCGACGCCGCGCGGGATCGCGTCACGGGGAAGATCGTCCTCTTCAACGTCCCGTTCACGACCTACGGCGACACCGTGCGCTTCCGCGCCGCCGGCCCGTCGCGCGCCGCCACGCTCGGCGCGGTCGCCGTGCTGGTCCGCGCCGTCGGACCCGCGGGGCTGCGGACGCCCCACACCGGCGCGCTCTCCTACGCCGACGGCCAGCCGCAGATTCCCGGCGCCGCCGTGTCGCACGAAGATGCCGCGCGGCTGCAGCGCATGGTCGACCGCGGCACCGCCGTGCGGCTCAAGCTGATGATGGAGGCGAAGTTCCTCGGCGACGCGGACTCCGCCAACGTCGTCGGGGAAATCCGCGGCCGCGAGCTGCCCAACGAGGTGGTCGTGATCGGCGGGCACTTCGACTCATGGGACGTCGGGACGGGGTCGACCGACGACGGCGGCGGCTGCATCGCCACGTGGGAAGCGCTGCGTCTCATGAAGAAGCTGAACCTGCGCCCTCGCCGCACCGTGCGCGTGGTGCTGTGGACCAACGAGGAGAACGGCGGTCGCGGCGGCCAGGGCTACCGCGATCAGCATCTCGCCGAGCTGCCCGACCACGTCATGATGCTGGAGTCCGACAGCGGCGTGTTCCGCCCCACCGGGTTCGGCTTCAGCGGCACCGAGGCGTCGCGCGCGCGGGTTCGTGACATCGCCACGCTGCTCGCCGGCATCGACGCCGACACCATCGGCCCGAGTGGCGGCGGCGCCGACATCGGCCCGAGCGTGCAGCGGGCCGGCATCCCGGCGATGTCGCTGGAGGTCGAGGGCGATTACTTCCTCATCCACCATACGGCCGCCGACACCATCGACAAGATTGATCCGCTCGACCTCGCGCGATCGTCGGCGGCGATCGCGGTGATGACCTACGTGGTGGCGGAGATGCCTGACCGCATCAGGTAGCGGGCCGCTCAGGTCCGCGGCGGGGACGAAGGGCCGGTGACGCCCGGCCTACTTGCCGACGGTATAAATCAGGTAGTCAGCGCGCTTGCGATCCTCGTCCGTGGGCTGCAGCGCGTCCAGATCGCCCACCGGCAGGATCGACACCACGGCGATGCGGCGGCCGGGCATGCGCCGCCGGGCCGCAGCGGCCGTGCCTTCGCCGAAGTCACTGTGGAAGGCGCCGTCGAAGTGGACGATGGCCATCCGGGCGGTGGACTTGCGGAACGTCGTGGCCACCGACTCCGCCATCGTCTCGTCCTTGACGCATTGGGCGAAGAAGAAGTTCGAGGTGGTGCCCGCGTGCCCGCCCATCGCGGCCACGAACCGGTCGTGGTAGCTGCCGCTCGCCGTGCATGGGAGGTCGCCGGCGGCGAGGCCGCGATCGGCGCCCAGCCCCTCGACTGCGGACATCCCCACTTTGCCGACCTCGGCGGCCACGCGCCGCGGCACGTTGGAGGCGACGAGGGGGAGCTTGTGGAGCCTGGCGAATTCGACGATCGGCCGGTAGTCCGTGGCATAGCGCGGCCACGGGCGAGAAGCTTTGAGGAACTGCTCTTCGGTCATCGCGCCCGCCGCGTAGTGGTCCAGCGCACTCTGGACATCGCGCTCGAACATCTCCATGGCGACGACCACCGGGACGCCGCGCCGGGTCAGCCCCTCGACAATCGCGAGCTCCAGGCGATGGGTGTTCGGATCGTCGTGCTGCTCGCCGACGAACACGGCGTCGGCGCGCGCGAGATCCGCCAGCATGCTCTCGAAGTCAGCGAACGCGTTCTGCCGCGTGTCGAACACACGCTGCGGCACGTACGCGGACACCGCGACCGGAGGATGGCCGGGCGGCAGCGCCGGCGGCAGCCCCGGCGGCAGCGCTGAAGGTAGCGCCGCCTGCAGCAGCACCGCCGCGAGCAGGATGGGGTTCATGGACCGATTGTTCGCCCGGTTGGTTCGGCTGTCAACGCCGGGTTTCCGGCACCCCGGCGCGGCGCAGCATCTCCCCTGGGCTGATGGCTGGGCGGAGTCCACTGAAAAAAGGTCACATATACTGGACGCTCAATTGGCAGGAAAAGCTCGCCTCGCCTTGACGGTTTCATTGGTGCTGTCCATTCCCTTGCTGGGGGCGGCCGACTACCTCACCGGCCCTGATTTCGGGTTCTCCCTCCTCTACCTCGTCCCGGTCACGTTCGTGGCATGGCGCCTCGACACCCGACTCGCGATTGCCACGGCTGTTCTGGCCGCAGGGTGCTGGCTCGCCGCCGACGTGGCGTTCCACGGACTCAACCCGATCAGCGGCTGGAATGGCTTCACGCGGCTCGGCATGTACGTGGCGCTCGCCGGCCTCACGGGGCGCGTGCGCGCGGATCGCGATCGCGTGGCGGCGCTGAACGCCCGGCTGTCGCGCCTGCTCGAGGAGGAGCAGCAGCTCGCCCGGACCGATGCGCTCACCGGCCTCCCCAACAGCCGGGCCTTTCGGGAATCGCTGCACAGGGCCATCGCGCAGAGCCGGCGTCACCGATCGCCGCTCGCCGTGGCCTGCTTCGATCTCGACAACTTCAAGGTGCTGAACGACACACAGGGGCACGCCGGCGGCGATCGCGCGCTGCGGGCGGCGGCGGCCGCCCTGACCCGCGTGGCGCGCACGGCGGACATCGCCGCGCGCATCGGCGGCGACGAATTCGCGGTCCTGCTGCACGACTGCGACGAGGCCGGCGCGCACGCCGTCGGCGGGCGCATGCTCAAGGAGGTCACGGCCGTCATGGAGCGGCTCAGCGCCGGGGTCGGCGCGAGTGTCGGGGTGGCGTGTTTCGCGGACCCGCCGGACGATCCCGATGCCACCATCGGCGCAGCGGATCGCGCCCTCTATCAGGCCAAGAGCCAGGGCAAGGGCCAGATGGTCGTCATCTCGGTGGCGCCGCTGGCGCCCGCAGGCCAGGCGCACTGAGCTGGCGATCGTGCAGGCGCGACAGCGCGGCCTGCGCGACGATCGATCCGATCAGCGCCATGAACATGTCCCACTGCGTGTCCCACACGTCACCCTGGGTGCCCAGGAACTCCGTGGCACCCGACCCGCCGATGAGCGCTGCCCACCATTCGATGAACTCGTAACAGGCGCTGATGGCGAGGCAGACACACGTCACGAGGAAGAACAACCAGCCGCCGGGCCGCAGCGGCGTGCGGCGCACCAGGACCTCCCGCGCCACGATGGCCGGGATCAAGCCCTGCGCCAGGTGTCCGATGCGGTCGTAGTGATTGCGGCTGAAATCGAACAGATCCTGCATCCAGAATCCGAGTGGCACCCGCGCGTAGGTGTAGTGCCCGCCGTAGATGAGGATGCAGGCGTGGATGAAGATCAGGGAGTAGACCAGCGGCGTCAGCCGAAACCGGCGGTAGGTCA
>JBKJRJ010000527.1:0-4410 GCA_046594705.1 Vicinamibacterales bacterium | reverse complement strand
ACCGCGCCCTCGGCATCGGGCACGCCGAGTGTCAGCACCTCCGACATGAATGGCCCAATCTGGCGGGGCGGGAAATTCACGACGGCCAGCACCAGCCGTCCTGCCAGTTCCGCAATCGAGTATCGCGCGGCCAGCTGCGCCGACGATGTCCGGAGTCCGACCTCGGGGCCGAAGTCGATCTGCAGTTTGTAGGCGGGCTTACGGGCCTCGGGAAAGGCTTCCGCGCGGATGATGCGCCCCACCCGGATGTCTACGCGCTCGAAGTCCACGAAGCTAATCATGCCGCCGGCATGATACCGGGTACGTCGCTTGCGTTCCCCGATCATGGGTCAGACCCGCGCCGCGGGCCCTGGCTCACTGGCTGATGGAGGAGCACTGATGAAGAAAAGATTCGCCCTGGGCCTCGCGGCGGGCGCGGCGGCGGCGCTGCTGGGGGCGGCGCGTCTGTCGCGCGCGCGGTTGGGCATCTCGTTCGACAACCGGGTCATCGTGATCACCGGAGGGTCGCGAGGGCTTGGCCTGGTGATGGCGCGCATGTTCATGCAGGAGGGTGCGCGCATTGTGCTTCTGGCACGCGACATGGACGAGCTCGAGAGGGCCCGGCTGGACCTGGAAACCTGCGGCGCCGGCGAGGTCATGACCCTGCGGTGCGACGTCCGCCGGCGTGCCGACGTGCGTGCCGCCGTCGAGGCCGTGATCGACCGCTGGCGCACGATCGACGTCCTGGTCAATAACGCCGGGGTCATCCAGGTCGGCCCGCTCGATCACATGGGCCGGGAGGATTTCGAGAACGCGATGGCCACCCACTTCTGGGGGCCGCTCCATCTGGTGCTCGAAATCATGCCTACCATGCGCCACCGCGGCTTCGGACGCATCGTCAACATCAGCTCGATTGGCGGACGGGTGGCGGTGCCGCACCTTGCCCCTTACAGCGCGAGCAAGTTCGCCCTCGTCGGGCTGTCTGACGCACTGCGCGCGGAACTCGATCCGCACGGGATCCGGGTGACCACGGTCGCTCCCGGCCTGATGCGCACCGGCTCGCCGGTCAACGCCGGTTTCAAGGGACAGCACGACGTGGAATACGCGTGGTTCAAAGTGGCGAGCTCGCTCCCGGGACTTACCACTTCGGCCGAGCGTGCGGCCCGGCAGATCGTCGAAGCGTGTCGTTACGGCGATCCCGCGCTGACCATTACCGTGGGCGCGAAAATCGCGGCGGCCGCGAACGCGGTCGCGCCGGCGGCCGTTGGGCGCGCCATGATGCTGGTGACGCGGATGTTGCCGGCGGTGACGGGCGCGTCCGGCAACACCGTGAAGAAGGGCATCGAGAACGAGGCGAAGACCAAGTGGACGCCCTCGTTCGTGACGACGCTCACCGACCGTGCCGCCATTGCGAACAACGAGACCTAAGGCCGTCTACGGCTTCATCACGACTTTGATGCAGCCGTCGTGCTTGGCGCGGAACGTCTTGTAGGCCTTCGGGGCATCGTCCAGCCTGGTCCGATGGGTGATGACGAAGGAGGGATCGATGTCTCCGCGCTGGACGTGGTCCATCAGCTTGGGCAGATAGCGGTGCACGTGGGTCTGGCCCATCTTGAAGGTCAGCCCCTTGGCGAACGCGGCGCCCATCGGCACCTTGTCGAGCACACCTCCGTAGACCCCTGGAATCGACACCGTTCCCCCCTTCCGGCAGCAGTGGATGGCCTGGCGCAGGGCGCCGAGTCGGTCGGTGGCCATCATCGTGGCGGTCTTCGCCTTGTCGTACCAGTCGCCGAGGGTGTTGCCGTGCGCCTCCATTCCGACGGCATCGACGCAGGCGTCGGGACCGCGACCGCCCGTCATGTCCTTCAAGGCTTCGTAGATGTCGACCCTGGCGAGGTCGAGGACTTCCGCCTTGCCCTTGTCGGCCGCCATCATCAGCCGCTCGGGTTCGCGGTCGATCGCGATGACGCGGCTGGCGCCGAGCAGCCAGGCTGAGGCGATGCAGAACTGGCCGACCGGGCCGCAGCCCCACACCGCGACAGTATCGCCGGGTGTGATGTTGCAGTTCTCGGCCGCCATGTAGCCGGTGGGGAAGATGTCGGAGAGGAACAACACCTGTTCGTCCGACAGTCCGTCAGGAACCTTGTACGGTCCCACGTCGGCAAACGGCACGCGCACGTATTCGGCCTGTCCACCGGCGTAGCCGCCCATCATGTGCGAGAAGCCGAAGAGCCCGGATCCAGAGAAGCCGTAGGCCGCCTCGAGCATCCACGCATTCGGGTTGGAGTTGTCGCAGGCCGCGAACATGCCGTGCTCGCAGAAGTAGCAGTGGCCGCAGGCGATGGTGAAAGGGACGACAACGCGGTCGCCGATTTTCAGCTTCTTGGTGTCGCGGCCAACCTCGACCACTTCACCCATGAATTCGTGGCCGAGTATGTCGCCGCGTTTCATGGTGGGGATGAACCCGCCGAGGAGGTGGAGGTCCGACCCGCAGATGGCGGTGAGTGAGACCTTGATGATCGCGTCGCGCGGATTGAGGATCTCGGGATCCGGAACCCGCTCGACGCGCACGTCGTTGGTGGCGTACCAGCAAAGAGCTTTCATGAAAACTTACAGCTTGGTGTGTGCGGTCAACAGTTCAAGAGGCCAACCGGCTGACGGCAAACCAGCAACCGGACGCCCCGCGCCTCCAACCACGGAGCCACCCACCGCAAACTACCCCCGCGGCTGCCCGGCTGTGGTCGGCACTTCGCCGGCTTCGAGCAACTGCTTGAACCGGCGGAGATCTTCGCGGATCTCGGTCGCCGCGTCCGCGCCGACGAGACTGGCGAGCGCGGCGCCCACTTTCCCGCCCGGCGGGTGGTACTGCAGGTGCACGGTGACGCGCGTGCCGCGTCCGGCCGCGGCGCTGTCGAAGTTCACCGACCCGGCGCTGACGACGTCCGCTCCCTCGAGCGAGCGCCAGGCGATCAGCTTGTTTGGGATCTCGTTGAAGATCTCGGCATCCCACTCGAGCGTGGTGCCGGCGGGGCCCTTCGCGCGCCAGCGCGAGATGGTGTCGGTCAACCGGTCCACCGACTCCAGGTGGCGCATGAACTGCGGGAGATTCTCGAGGTTGCGCCAGAACCGATAAAGCAGCTCGACCGGTTTGACGATGGTCACACTCTCGAGCACGTTGACGCCGCGCCCGCCTCGCAGCGCGGCGCGGGTGTCGCCGGCGGTGTCGGCCGTGCTGAGCCCGACCGCTTCGTAGAGATCGCAGTGCGCCGTGACGCCGCGGCGGAGCAGCAGCGCGCCGACGCCGGCGTAGAGCCACCCGTTGGATTTCAACCGCGACAGGCCGTAGGCCGCGAGGCCGGCGCCGGCGGCGAGCGACGCCCACCGTTCGAGGTCACTCAGGTTGCGGTTGCTACGCGCCCGGGCCTCCCGGGCATCGTCGGGAAATTGCAGTTCCATATTCATGTCAGTCTGGACTCCTCAACAGCGCGGTTCGCGGTTCGCACGTCGCAGTTAGCGCCGCACGGTGCCGATGTCGGCCGTCCACGACGGCGCGTCACTGGCGGGGAATGACTCTTCGGATGCGTCGTGCACGATGTCCTTGGCGCGCCAGCCCTGGCTCGTGATCGTGGTATCGACCCAGTGGCGGGCCATGCGGAAGTCGTGGCGGCCCATGGCGGCACGAACGGCGAGCACGGCTCCCACGGTGGCGAGCAGGCCGCCGCTGAAGCCGCCGCGTCGGGCGCCAATCATCGTCAGGGCGCTGCCCCAGGCGGCCGTCATCCAGCGTTCCCGGTCGTAGGCCTGGAGGGCAGGCGTAGGGCGATCCCAGACGCTCGGTTGGCTGCGCGGGTTGGTCAGGTTCAAATTCTGTGGAAGCTCAGTCATATGCAATCTTCTCCGGAGGCGAGTGGCTGCAAAAGCCAGGCCCCCACCCAGGCACTGCGCGAAGGCAACGGATTCTCCCCGCGGGTGTGGTGGCGGGACCGGCAATGGTCATGGCTGAGCCGGTGCAGCCCGCCCGCGGCGATGTTCTGATTCGCAACGCCCGCGTCAGGGAGGGCGCAGGAAAGCCATGGCTGGGCCCGCGAGAACGGGACCGCATCAAGGTGTGCGGATGGGCCAGTTCACCGACGCAGGTCTGGGAAGAGGAGTGCGGAAGTGGTGGGGCCAGGTCCCCCCTCGCCGTAGAGGCGGAGATAGTTTTTGACGCGCAGCTTTCGGGCCGTATTCATCGAACTCATGTAGCGGATCTGCCCGAAGATTTCCCGATCCGGCCAGGGGCGATCGTAGCGGCCCAGCACCCAGGCGAACCCGGCCCATGAATTGGGATCCCGTCCGTCGAGCGAGTAACGGTTCATGAGGTGCTCCATCACGGCCAGCGCGTCCTGGGGCGTCCTCGACCACTCCAGGATCTTCTTTCCCCAGAGCATC
>JBKJRJ010000404.1:0-2897 GCA_046594705.1 Vicinamibacterales bacterium | reverse complement strand
GCCGTTTGCCGACCAGGCGGGCGACATGTTGGGCTGAGGACCGTTGGTCAGCCGCGTCGTCGCGCCGCGGGCGAGATCGTGAATCCAGATGTCGGGGGAGCCCGACTCGCCGGCAATGAACGCGACTCGCGTACCGTTCGGAGACAGCACCGGCTGGTCGAGGCCGGCTCTGGGCGCGCCAACGGTCTCCAGCCTGCGTCCGGATCGGTCCACCCAGGCAAGCTGTTCGGTCGCACTGGCCCCCGCCACATCGACGTAGACGAGCGTGCCATCGAGCGCGACACTCGGACGCGCGGCCCCTGCCGCGATGGGAAACGGATCGCCCGCCGGCTTCACCGATACGAGGTCGACCGGCACCGCCCAGACTCCGGCGGCGTCGCCGCTGCGCTCGTAGATGAGATGTCCGCTCTGCGCGTATCTGACGCCGGTGATTGCATCGGGCGCCCCGTCGAACAGCGTGACGCGGCCGGCATCGCTCAGCATCTGGATCCGGCTGATCTGCCCGGCCTTCGGGTGCACGATGAAGATCAGCCGCCGTCCGTCCCGCAGAAAATGCGGATCGTGAAAATCGATGTCAATCGCCGGATCAGCTTTGACCAGCACCACCGGCGCGCCGCCACGCGCCGACACTTTGTACAGCGATCCTCGCCACGCGCTGAACACGATCGCGTCGTCGGCGCCCCACGTCGCGCCAATCGTGCGTCCGGATTCCGGCAGGGTGCAGATGACGGCGCTCTCCCCGCCGCCGCGGGCTACCTTCCACAGGCGCCGGTCGCCGGCATAACCGACAAACGCGCTATCCGGCGACCAGAAGAGCGCCCCGGCGTCGAGCGGTGCGGCCAGCTGGCGCGACTCGAGCTGATTGAGATTGCGGAGCCAGATCTTGCCGTTCGCCAGGTAGACGATACTTCTGCCGTCGGGAGAGATCACCGGCGGAGCAGAGAACGACACCTGCAGGCCGGAAGACGCGAGCTCGAACTTCCGGAGTACGGCGGGCGCGGGCCGCGGACGGAACGACCAGGCGAGGGCGGCACAGACGATCGCGGTGCCGAGCGTGGCGAGCGCGGCAACCCGCCAGGCCGGCGGGCGCGCGGAAGCCGGGGCCGACGCCGCGTGCGCTGGCGGCGTGCCCGACACGGCTTCTTCGATGGCGATGCGCGCGTCGCCGATGTCGCGCAGCCGCCGTTTCGCGTCCTTCACCAGACAGCGCGCCAGCAGCCCGCGGATTGCGGCCGGTGTGCCGGCCGGCAGTGTCGTCCAATCGGGATCGCCGCGCACGATCGCCGCGAGCGTGTCGGTCACGCCCTCGCCGGCGAACGGACGCGTCGCCGTCAGCATTTCGTAGAGCACGCACCCGAACGCCCAGATATCAGCGCGCTTGTCGACGGGCTTCCCCCGCGCCTGCTCTGGCGCCATGTAGGCGGCGGTGCCGAGGATGACCCCGAGGTGCGACACCTGAAGCGGGCTGGTGATGGTCGGAGAGTTCTCCATCGCGGCAGGGTGGAAGCCCTGCGCGACATCGGGCGGTCCCAAGGCCTTGGCCAGCCCGAAGTCCAGGACCTTGACCGCCCCGTCCGGCTTCACCATGATGTTCGCCGGCTTCAAATCGCGATGGACGATCCCCTGCTCGTGCGCGGCCTCCACCGCTTCGGCAATCTGCACCGCGATGGCGAGGACCTCGTCGATCGGGATTGCCCCGGCGCGCGCGATCCGCTGCGACAGATCCTCGCCGTCGACGAACTCCATCACGAGGGCGTGGCTGCCGCCTTCAGGCGGAAGCTCGACAATCCCATACACCTGCGCGATGTGCGGATGATTGAGCGCGGCCAGCGTCCGTGCCTCTCGCTCGAATCGCGCCAGCCGCTCGGGATCGCTCGCGAAGAGTGCCGGGAGGACCTTGATCGCGACGTCGCGCTGCAACTTCGTATCGCGCGCGCGATACACCTCGCCCATGCCTCCGGCGCCGAGCGGCGCGATGATCTCGTAGGTGTTGAGTCGAGTGCCAGCCGCGAGGCTCATATATATGGATTCCGGGCCAATTGGGTGAAGTCGCGATCATACACGCGCGCCCCTGCCGCGAGGTCATGCCATAATCGCTCTCATGCACACGGTCGGAAGGCGCCGCGTCGACGGCGATGCGATGGCCGATCAGGGTCGGCTCTCCCGGACTGCCGCCCTCCTGCGCGGCACCACGTGGCTCGTGCCACGCGGGGTCTACCGCTTTGCCAGTTTCAATGAGGCCGACGCGTGGATGACCGACACGATCCTGCGTACGCACGAGCACCTGAGCCGGAAGACGTCGTCCGGCTCTGCCGGGCGCTGAACGAGGCTGGGGCGTACTACGTCCTCATCGGTGGATTTGCGGTGATCGCCCACGGCGCCGCCAGGTTTACCAAGGACATCGACCTGCTGGTCGACGATGAGCCAGACAACATCGCGCGGGTAAAACGGGGACTCGCGGTGCTTGCCGATAATGCCGGCGCTGACGTGGCCGACCACGATGTCAGGGACCACGTCGTGGTCCGCGTCGCCGACGAGATCGTCGTCGATCTGATGGGGAAGGCCTGCGGCGTGTCCTACGCGGACGCGATGGCGGACGTCGAGCGGATCGACCTCGGGGGCGTCATGGTGCCCGTCGCCAGCCCCGCCGCACTCATCCGGATGAAGAACACCTATCGACCGCAGGATGGGATCGACCGCGAGTATCTCGAGGCGCTCATTCGCAGGCGCGGATGATACGCCGGCGTTCTGCAGTCGGCGCAGCCGCTATTTCTTCAGCGCCTGCTGCCAGTTGACGACCAGCGTGATCGGCGTCAGCGCCCCGCGACGGGAGCACTCAGGACCAAGAGCACACCTCTTCGCATGTCCGCAGAGGCAAAACCCAGGGTTTGACTCGG
>JBKJRJ010000231.1:0-3269 GCA_046594705.1 Vicinamibacterales bacterium | reverse complement strand
GCTGAAATTGGTACTGACGCTGGTTGAATTGATCCGCCAGTTGCTCGAACGCCAGGCCATCCGGCGGATGGAAGGCGGCACGCTCAGCCCTGAAGATACCGAATCGGTCGGCCTCGCTCTGATGCGACTTCAGGAAACGATCACCGAGCTCGCCACTCAGTTCAACATCTCACCGGACGAGCTCAACCTCGACCTCGGCCCAGTCGGGAAACTACTTTGAATGTGTGAACGCTGCGACACTCCAACGAACAACTGCGCGGCTGTTGTGAACGTGGTCGAAGCCGTCGGGGCGTCTCAAGGGAATGCGCGGAATTCGTAGCAGCCTGGCGTCACGAGAATCCTGCCGTCCCTGGTGAAGAACAGGCTGGTTGGCGTGAGCACGCCGGCGCCACGGAACTGCACGGTGCGGATCTTGTCGCCTGTCCCGTCGTAGACGTAGGTGACCGGGGAGTTCAGCGCGACCCAGAGGCGGCCCTGTCGATCGACGCCGGCGGTCCTGATGGCGGGAGGCACGACCGGCAAGAGGTCGCCATCTTCGGTCCTTCTCTTCGGCCACTGCGTCGGCATCGTCCGCAAGTACTCGTCCACTTCGGGACCTTCGATGTGCCGCTCGAAAAGGAGCGTGCCTGTCGCGTCGTACTTGCGGAACAGCGGGATGCCGGCTGAGAACACGAAGTAGTATCCGCCGGTCGGATCCGTCAGCGGCAGCCCCGTGTTGAGGGCGAGATGGACGTCGCGATCGGCTTCCTGTCCGGTCGGCCTCAGTAAACCGAAGCTGCGCAGCGGCGTGCCGTAGAGCTCCAGTTCGGCGACCAGGCCGCCGCTCTCGGGTTGATTGATCAGGAGGCGCGTGCCCGAGTACTGGATGGAGCCGATGCCGTTCACGACGGTGTGGTCGATGACCAGGCGCGCGCGTTCACGCTCGGGCAGTGTGAACCCGGCCAGGCGCCGGCCATCGGCCGTGAAGACCTGCAGGCGGGACTGCCGGCGAGGTGCGTCGGCAACGACGAAGCTGCCGTCCGAGGGGTCGAGGTGGAACGCGGTCGGGTCCAGCACGCGGCCCGGCTCGAATCCGATCTCGACCACTTTGTTCGCGGCGCCGGCGACGATCGTGTAGACCGCATGCGCGCGGCGATCGAAGACGAAATACCGGCCGGCGTCGGTCTGCTGGAATGCGAGTGGCTCGCGAAACGACCCGGCAAGGTGCGCCGGCAAGGCGCCGATGGATTGGAGCACCTCGATACGGGCGGGAGGGACGGTGGCGGCGGCCCACGCCAGTGCCGCGAGCCCCCACACCCTGAAGTCCACAGCCTAAAGCCTAAAGCTTAGTACCGCGCGATGGCCAGGATGGCCTTCAGCACATCCGCCGACTGCGGCAGGATCACTTCCTCGAGGTCCGGATAGTAGGCGACCGGGGTGTCAAGCGCCGCGACGCGCCGCACCGGAGCGTCCAGGTATTCGAACAGGTCGTCGCCGATCCGTGCGGCGAGCTCGGCGCCGAAGCCGCACGTCAGCTGGTCCTCGTGCGCGACGATGACCCGGTTCGTCTTCTTCACCGCCGCGGCGATGGTCTCCCAGTCGAACGGCATGATGGTGCGCATGTCGACGACCATCACGCTGATACCGTCCTTCTCCGCCTGCTGCGCGGCCAGCAACGAGCGCTGCACGAGCGCGCCCCAGGTCAGCACGACCACGTCGGTGCCTTCGCGGCGGACCGAGGCCTTGCCGAACGGGATCATGTAGTCGCTGCCGGGGTACTCGCCCTTGTTGTACGTCTGCCGGTAGAGATGCTTGTGTTCGAGGTAGAGCACCGGGTCGTCGCACCGGATGGCGGTTCTCAGCAGCCCTGCGGCGTCCTGGGCGTTCGACGGGAACACGATGCGGATGCCCGGGCAGTGCGCGAAGATGCTCTCACCTGACTGCGAATGGTAGGGCGCGCCGCCGCGGAGGTAACCGCCGATGGTTGTCCGAATCACCATCGGGCACGAGAACACGTTGTTCGAGCGGTAGCGCAGCATCGACATCTCGTCGCGCATCTGCATCATGGCCGGCCAGATGTAGTCGAAGAACTGGATCTCGACGACCGGCTTGATGCCGCGGGTCGCCATGCCGACCGCGCGGCCGATGATGTTGGCTTCCGCCAGCGGCGAGTTGAACACGCGGGCGCCGCCGAACGCGCGCTGCAGCCCGTGGGTGACCTTGAAGACGCCCCCCTTGCCCGAGACCGTTTCGAGCGCGGCCGCCCGGCTCGCGTCCGCGACATCTTCGCCGAAGACGACGATGCGTGGATTGCGCGTCATTTCGTCTTTGAGGGTTCGGTTGATCGCCGCAACCATCGTTTCGGGCTTACCCTCGGGAACGGCCGGCGTCTCGAACGCGGCGGAGGTGGGGTCGACGTCGGGAGAGAACACGTAGAGGGTGGCGGTGTCGCGCCCCGGCTTCTCGGATTTGACCGCGGCGTCGGCGGCGGCGTTGACTTCGGCCTCGACCTCGCGGACCAGGGCCTTGAGGTCCGATTCGCTCGCGAGGTCCTCGGCCACGAGGAATGTCGCGAGCCGCGTAATCGGATCGCGCCTGCTTTCGTCCGCCCGCTCGTCCGCCGTCTTGTACAGCTTTTCGTCGTCGGACAGGGAGTGCGAGTACGGGCGAACCACCTTGGCGTGGACGAACGCAGGGCCTTTGCGCGCGCGCGCGTAGGCCACGGCCGCCGACATCGCCTTGTAGCTCGCGAGAAAGTCGGTGCCGTCGATGCTCTGGACGTAGAGGCCAGGGAAGGACGCGACCAGTTTCGAGATGTCGCCGCCGGGCGTCTGCACTTCCACCGGGACCGAAATCGCGTAGCCGTTGTCTTCGATCAGGTAGACGACGGGCAGTTTGCCCGTGCAGGCGGAGTTGAGCGACTCCCAGAACTCCCCTTCGCTGGTGGTGCCCTCGCCGATCGACACGTAGGTGACTTCGTCGGACGTGAAGCGCGATTCGCGCCCTTCAATGGCGGTGATGGTCTCGTAGAGGCGTCCCGCTTCCGCAGTGCCCACCGCGTGCAGGCACTGGGTACCGGTCGGGCTCGACTGCGAGACGATGTTGAGCTGCTTGTGCCCCCAATGCGACGGCATCTGGCGGCCGCCGGAGTTCGGGTCGTCTTTGCCCCCGACGGCGCCGAGCAGCATCTCGAGCGGCGTCATACCGAGCATCAGGCACAGCGCGCGATCGCGATAATAGGGATGGAACCAGTCGTGGCCGGGCTTGAGGACCATCCCGGCCGCGGCGAG
>JBKJRJ010000204.1:0-5198 GCA_046594705.1 Vicinamibacterales bacterium | reverse complement strand
AGTAGGCTTCAGCCCGGTCAGCGCAGCCGCGTGTTCGCCGTCATGCGGTTCTCGGTGGCCTGCAGGAAGAACGTCTCCCACTGGCTGCGGAACCGGTCGAGTTTCGCGACCTGCCCGGCGTCGGTCGAGCGGCCGTTGCTGACGATGTAGATGAAGGCCTGGCGGTGGACTTTCGACGACTCCGCCGCCGAGGGGGTGCGCGGGCCGTGCACGGCGATGATGTCCTCGACCAGCACATCGCGACGCGTCCCGGTCAACGACACGCCGATCGACGGCCCGTCGCCGCGCACCTTGGTGGACACCGGGCTCTCGACGTAAAAGAAGGTCGGCACGTTGCTCGGCGGGATCAGCCCCATCAGGTACTGATCGAGCCGGCTGAATCGCTTGACCGCTTCGACCGTCCTGAACTGCCCGCCGCCCATATCCTCGATGTCGTTGCCTTCCATGACGGAGGCGTCGGAATCGAAGAAGAAGCTCCAGTGCGCGTCGTCGCGGCCCAGCAGGGCCTTGGAGCGCGTGCGGGTGCGATCGAGGAACTCGACGTACGCCAGCCAGCGGTGGCCGACCTCCTGGCCGATCACCGAGAGGGTCGAGTTCTCACCGAGGACTTTCTGCGCCGGGTCCTCGGGGTACTTGCCCAGCCAATCCATCACCACGAGCGAGCTGAGGCGGCCGCCGCTGCCAGCCAGGCGCGAGGTATTGTAGATATCCTGGCCGATGCCGCGGACGTCGTTGGCGAGGGTGAGCTCGTAGGCGAACGCGTCGCGGATGAGCGGCTGGTCGGTCCACAGCAGAATCTGATCGTAGCTGTCGGGGTGCGTGGCGTAGAACTTCTTCCCCACGGCGAAGGTGTCGAGGGAGTTCGCCTGCGCGAAACGCTCGGCGATGGCGCCGGCGCCAGAGCCGCTGCCGCTCGTCAGATCCACCAGCGCGATGTCGACCGTGCGGCCGGGCGAGATGCCGACGATCGAATCGCCGATGTTGATGGTGTCGGAGAACTTCATCTCGACGCTGCCGTCAGGCAGCAGCGTCGCCTGCACGGTGGCGGAGCGGGTCGAGTCGAAGCCGCGCACGTTGCACCAGGTAACGGTGTAGGCATCGGCGGCCGCATTCACGAAGACCCGTCCGGACCCGGTGGAGGGATCGAGGTCGGCAAAGAACGGCGCGATGCGCGGGGGCCCGGTCACCAGGCGGGCGATGGCGCGCTCGGTGCTGGACTTGTCTTCCTCGTCGAGCGTGATGTTGCCGTCGGAGTTGACGAAGGCGGCGGTGTGCGCGGTGCCGTAGAAGGGAAAGCTGAAGGGAATGTCCACCTGCACGCTGTCGTCGTCGATCAGCGTGAGGCGAGTGCCAAGCGTCGAGCGGAACGCGCCGTCGATCTTCGACAGCGTGTAGCTGGATCCGCTTCTCGTGAAACGCAAGCCGATGCTGCGGACGTCGAACGGGTTGAGCGGCAGGATGAGGTCGCCGGTGTCCTGGATGACGGCGATGTCGCCGATGTCTTCGGCCACGGGCGCGGGGCTGGTGATGGCGGGTTGAGGTTCCCCGAGCCTGGTGGCCTCGACCGAGGCCCTGATCTCGAGGTTCCGGCGCCGCTCGTCGGCCCACCGGTGGAGTGCGATCGCCTCGGTCAAGCGACCGCGCGGGCTGCGGTCCAGCGGGAGCTTTTTCGCGGCGGCTCCGCTTGCCGGCGAGCCGGCGTCGATCGACCGGCCCTCGGACATGTCGGCGAGCAGTGCGGTCGTGCACGGATTAGCGGGCGTCGGGGTGGGCGTGGGCGTGGTGCCCCCTGTGCCGGTTCCTGGAGAGCTGCCGCCGCCGCCGCCGCAGGCGGCCAACAGAATTGAGACGCAGCATGCGGACAGCAGGGCTCGGGTTCGAGACATAAGCAGGTTACCGACGTGAGCTGGCGCTGGCACGCCACAAAGAAAAACCCCGGGGCTGATGCAACCCCGGGGTCCAGTGTAACAGCGTACCCCGCGCGAACGGCGTTGCTAGAAGGTGAACCGCGCCCCGAGGCGCAGGAGCCGCGGGTTCATGATTTCCAGGACCTTGTTGAACCCGGTGGCGCCGGTCAGCCGGAGGTCGTAGGTTTTTCCGAGCACCGTCGCATTGTTGAACACATTGAAGACGTCGAGATCGAGCATGGCGTTGGCCCGGCCGAACTTGAACGCCTTTTCAAGCCGCGCGTCGAACGAGCTGACCTTCGGCAAACGCTGATTGCCGATGTCACTGGTGATGAGGACGTTCTTGCGATTCGAGAGCGGATCGCCGGTCACGACCTGGCTGCGGAAGAAGGGCTGCGCGTAGCCCTGGCGAAGCATCCAGTTGGCGCCCAGATTGAAGCCCCAGGGTCCCTGGTACATCCCGTTGGCGATGAACTGGTATTTCGGCAGCACCAGGTAGATGCCGCTCTTGCCGCTGCCGCCAGTTTGCGTCACGACCAGCCCGCCATCCTTCTTGGGCGAGTTGTTGGTGGGTGTCAGATCGTCGAGCGCGTCGGCGCCGTCGAAGTACTCCCGGTGATCGTTGGTGGAAAAGCCGAAGCGCGCCATCCAGCGATTCGACATTCGCTTCACCGCGCTGGCCTCGAACCCGAGGAATCGCTGGTGGTAGCCCTTACGCTCCTCGTAGCTGCGGCCGCCACCGGCGGGCACCTTGGATGCCGCCAGCGCGTAATACGGCGAGCTGAAAGCGCCGACCGGATCGGTGTTGCCGGTCAGCGTGCCGGTCTGCGTGTAGTTGCTGGAATTCACCCCGATCAGGCTGTTCCAGTTCTGCTTCGTGATGTTGCGCCACGTCATGGTGCCGCTGATGCCGAAGTTCGGCATCAACTCACGGTCCATGCCGAACAGGACCTCGTGGGTCAGGGGCGTCTTGTACTTGCCGATTTGATTGACCGTCGTCAGGCGCGACGGATTCAGCGGGTCGAACCCGTAATAGCCCTGGTTGCCGAGGCCGAACAGAATCTCGTTGGCCTGGGCGGACTTGTCGCCGTTGAGGTCCACCGCGTAGTAATAGATGCCGGTGTACTGAATCGTCGAGATCGTGCTCGCGGTCGCGGCGCCGAGCTGCGACGAGAACATCGCGTAGCTGGCGCGGGCGACCGTCTTGCGGTCTTCGGTCAGCGCGTAGGTGAGACCAAGGCGCGGCGTCACGGCGTTATAAACGACGGCGTTCTTGACGGCCGTGGCGTTGACCGCCGGGAGCAAGATGGGCAGCACCGGACTCGCCGGCACGCTGCCCGCATTGAGCGACGCGGTCTGGCGATCCCAGCGGGCGCCGAGGTTCAGCGTCAGCCGGTCGCGGGACCACGTGTCGCCCAGATAGGCGCTCATGTACTTACCCTCGGTGTTCGCCGCCCAGTTGCGTTTCACGAGTGCGAGGATGTCGGGATAGCCGATGTGGTAGGAGATGACGCCGTTGCCCGGATACGCATCGGTCGAGTCCACCGTTGCCTTGCGCCAGCCGAAGCCGAACTTCAGCTCGTGCTTGCCGCGGAAGGTATTGCCGTCCAGCGCGACGGACTCCTGCGGGCGGTCCGACGCGTAAATGTCACGCGTGCCACGCTCCACACCCGCGTCGTCCACGTACCACTGCTTGTCGGCGCCGCCCTGTGCGGTCAGGCTGAATCCGCTCTTGATGTGCGCGCCCTTGGCCGACAGGAACAGGCTCTTCCCGATAACGAAGTTGGCCTCACCCTTGTACATGTCGGTGGGGCCGGTCTGGTTGTAGGTGGTTTCGGGGGCGCGGGTCGGCCCGGCACCGCGGCCGAATTTTTCCTTGTTGCCCCGGAAGTAAGTGAAGTTGGCGCGGAGACCGGGCGTGGCCTGACCGGTCACCTTGAACGAGGTGTCCTGGAGAATCGTCTGGTCCGGTGTGCCCCTCAGCGTGAGGAGCGTCACGTCGGTCTTGCCCCACGCACCCCACGCCCAGAGACGGTCCTTCAGGAGGGGCCCGCCCAGCTCGGCGCCGTAGTCCTTGTACAGCTTCATCCGGTTGCCCTTACCCGAGGTGCCGCCAATCGCCGCGGCAAGCTCCTTGGACAGGTTCTTCGACTGCAGGTCTTCGTTCTCGAAGTAGTAGCGCGTGCTGCCATGCGGCGTGTTCGTGCCGCTCTTGAGCACCATGTTCAACTGCACGCCCGGGGTCGGGCTCTGCACATCCGCGCCGCCGGTGGTGACCTGCATTTCCTGAAACATGTCGAAGTCGTAATAGGTCGGCGTCGAACCGGTCGCGGCCATGTCGGTGATGGCGATGCCGTCCATGTTCCACGTATTCTCGCCGCTGCTGGCGCCCTTCGCCTGGTAGTTCGACTGCTGCCCGGACTCGGCGCCGCCGACGTTGACGCGATCGACGATGATGCCCGGCACGGTCTGGAGGACGACCCACGGGTCGCGTGACGAGGGAATGTTCTGGAGCTCCTCGACGCTGACGTTGGTGGAGGTCGTCATTTTCTTGGTGTCCACGATCGGCGATTCGGCCGTCACCTGAACCTGCGTGGCCACGCCGGCGACGCCCATGCCGATTTTGAGCGGCACGCTCGTGCCGGTGCCCACCGCGATGCTCTTGTTGAGGTAATCGCTGAAGCCGGAAAGTTTCGCGGTCACCGTGTAGGTGCCGGGCGAAAGGTTCAGGAAGTGCGCCTCACCGAGCGCGTCAGTGACCGCCGTCTGGGCCTGGGGCCCCTTGATGTCCACCGTGACACCCGGAAGGACGGCGCCGGTGCTGTCTGCGACGCTGGCATCGATGCGCCCCGTGGACACCTGCGCCGCGGATGGGGCCGCGATCGCCAGTGCCAGCAGGGCAAAGGCGGATGACACCATCAATTTTGCCATTCGAAATCTCATCATCCATCCTCCCAGATAGACTGACCGAATCTGTAATTGAGAGCTCGCCATCGAATTCGTGTCCGAAGTCGAACACATAACTATGAGTGGCCGCAGGTCGAATAGCAAGAGCGAGTTGCGAGAATTTGCCCATCTAACTGTCAGATGCGTGACATCCCGGCCGGGCTGGCGGCCGGGGGGATTGACACCCGCGCTAAAATGAATGACGATTCATTCAGTGACCGCCGTCAACTCAATCCGCTCCGCCGATCTCCCCCGCGGTGACAAGGGTGCCGCCATCCTGCGTGCCGCCATCGACGTCTTCGCGGAGCGCGGCTTCTTCAATGCCCAGGTCGCCGACGTGGCGCG
>JBKJRJ010000169.1:0-6308 GCA_046594705.1 Vicinamibacterales bacterium | reverse complement strand
CGGTCCCCAGGAACAGGGTGAAAAGCAGTCCGGCTGACAGAGCAAGGGCACGGTTGATCATAAGACGGGGTTCCATTGCAGATGTATCGGCCGGGGAGATGCAATAGAGTAGCCGGGCGGAGGGGTCAATTCAATCGGAATCGCACCCCAGCCGTATTAAAACCCGGCTCTGGCGGCGGCGAGCAGCACCCCTGCGGCGCGAAGGCGCACCAGGGGGTCCCCGTCGCGCAGCAGGCGGCGGGCCTGTGGCAGGTCGGCCACATCGGGCGAGGTGGGGGAGACCTCCTCCATTACCCGGACCGCCTCGGCGCGGATGACCGGGTTACCGTCTCCGGCGGCCTCCTGCAGGGTCCTCCGGGCCGCCTCGGGATTCACCGGCGCGATCAGACGCGCCGCCTGCAACCGCGTGACGCCGTCGCGGTTCTCGAGCAGCGGCATGATGGCCGCCACCCAGGCGCCATTCTGGCCGTCGAAGGCGTCGGCCGCCATGATCCGGAGATCGGGCACCTCGCTCTGCAGCATCTGTTCGACGATCGTCATGGCCGGGTCGTCTCCCATCCGCGCGAGCGCCACAGCCGCAGAGGATCGGACGAACGGGTCGGGGTCGGTCATCAGCTTTTGCAGCGCGGGCTTCGCATCCTCCACCTTGCCTCGTCCCAACGCGGCCGCCGCCGCCGCCCTCGAGGGCCCGGCGGTCGTCGTCAGCATCGACAGCAGCATCGGCGTGCCGGCTGCGCCGGCGGCCTCGAGCGTCTCGGCGAGCACGCTGGGATCCGACGTTCCGGCGGTGACGAGGGCGGCGAGGCGCCTGGCCGCCGCGGCATCGCCGCCTTTCGCACGGGCGGCATCCGCCGCAAGTCGGTCGACCTGGTCGCCGCCCGCCATCGGGACACCCGCAGACGCGAGCAGCCGATGTGCCTGGTGCTTGAGGTCGGTGTCGGTGCTGCCGGCAATCTGCCGAACGATCGCGAGCGAGACCGGCTCGAGGAGGCCGGCGTCTTCCCTCGCGCGTCCCGCGAGCCACTTCTCGTAGGCGTCGAGGCCGCGCACCGGGTCCGACGCGGCCAGCGCTTCGACCCTCAAGGCCGTGGCCGCGTGGTGCCACGGGCTGCGAGACAAAATCCGGGCTGCGGCCCGTACCGCCGCGTCGCGCTGCCCGGAAGCCAGCGCGCTCCAGCCCGCCGCGAGCGTCGCGGTATCGGACGAGGCGGCAGGGGCCGCCGCCGGCCGCTCCCGCACCTGCGCCGACGCGCCGCGCGCCGCCGTCATCACGAACGCCAGTGCCGCGACCACGTGGATAAATCGGACCATTGTGCTAATTTAACACCCTGCAACTACAGACGTTGGCCGCCGGCCGTTAGCCGTGACCCACGACGACTACGAACTACGAACTACACACTACGAACACAAACTTCCATGAAACGTGCACTCATCACCGGCATCACCGGCCAGGACGGGTCGTATCTCGCCGAGCTGCTGCTCGAGAAGGGCTACGAGGTGCACGCCGTCGTGCGCCGCGCCAGCTCGACCAACTACTGGCGCATCGAGCATCTCCTCGATCGCATCCACCTCCACCCGGCCGACCTGCTCGATCAGCTGTCGCTGATCAAGGTGATCGACGCGGTGCGGCCGCGCGAGCTCTATAACCTCGCCGCGATGTCGTTCGTGCCCGCCTCGTGGGACCAGCCGATGCTGACGGGCGAGTTCAACGCCCAGGGGGTCACGCGCGTGCTCGAAGCGATCCGGCAGGTCGATACGTCGATCCGGATGTACCAGGCCTCCTCGTCCGAGATGTTCGGCAAGGTGCGTGACGTCCCGCAGTCGGAGCTGACGCCGTTCTACCCGCGCAGCCCCTACGGCGTGTCGAAGGTCTACGGCCACTACATCACGGTCAACTACCGCGAGAGCTACGACCTCTTCGCGGTCTCCGGCATCCTCTTCAACCACGAGTCTCCCCGCCGCGGCCTCGAGTTCGTCACGCGGAAGGTCACCGACGCCGTCGCCCGCATCAAGCTCGGCCTCGCCGATTCCCTCGGCCTCGGCAACCTCGACGCGCAGCGCGACTGGGGTTTCGCGGGCGACTACGTCAAGGCGATGTGGCTCATGCTCCAGCAGGATCGCCCCGACGACTACGTGATCGCCACAGGCAAGACGCACTCCGTGCGCGATCTCGTGCAGGTGGCGTTCGCGCACGCCGGCCTCGACTGGGAAAAGCACGTCACGCTGGACAAACAGTTCCTGCGTCCGGCGGAAGTCGATCTGCTGATCGGCGATCCGTCGAAGGCGAAGGCCGCGCTGGGCTGGACGCCCGACGTCGATTTCGAGCGTCTCGTGAAGATGATGGTCGATGCGGATATCGCGCGCCACGCGCGCGCGACGTAGAGCTGCCGCAGGAACGCACGATCGATGGTGTCCTGGGAACGGTACGTGTCCTTGGTACCTCGAGAGGCGTAGGGGCGACCGCGACCCCCGGCCTGAAGGTGGGGGATGCGCGAGAGCGGCCGCGCATGATGGTCGGATCGACGTCGAGCGCCACAGACGAAAAGGGTCGACGCCCGTCAGGGCGCCGACCTCTCTACCAACTGCGAAGCGCCGACTGCCTACTTGATCACCTTGATCGCTCGTGACGGCAGCCGCACGTCGTTCTCGTTCTGCCGCGGCGAGATGTCCACGCTGAGCGACGACTTGGTCCGCGCCCCGTTGCCGGTGCGGACGAACACGAAGTCGTAAGCGCCCACGAAGCCCGGACCCGGCTGCCAGAAGAACTCGCCGGTTCGCCGGTCGAGGAACGACCCGGCCGGCAGTGCCGCCAGCTCGCTGCCCTTCACCAGGTAGCCCTCGTAGCCGTCCTGATCGCTCGACACCGGCGAGCCGAGGGCGACGCGCACGAGGCCGAGCTCCTCGGTCTTCACGCGCGCGGCCGCGCCCTGGACCTCGACGTCCACGATGTCCATTGGGGCGTTGGCGGTGAAGCCCTTCTGCACATAGGCGGACTGCTCGACCACCGGGATGAGATCGAGTGCGCTGACCGGCTGGCCCACCGACTCACCAGCCGCTGCCGCTGATTCGCGCGTCGGCAGGTTCGAAGGCGCGGCGCCCGACACGGTCACGGCCGTGCTCGACGACAGGATCGAGGAGGAGCTCCCGTTCAGCACGGTGAAATACCGGCTGCCGATGCCTTCCGCGTTGCCGGCGCTGTCCGCCACACCCCACGCGATGGTATGGACGCCGTTGGCCAGCGTCGTCGTGTTGAACTGCAGGTAGCCGATCGCACCGTTCGAGTTCGCCCGGCCCGGGAACAGGGTGGCGATGTCGGAGCGCGAGTTGTTATAGGTCGGGCGGCCGATCGGCACGCCGTCGATGAACACGTTGATCGTGGACCCGTCCGTCGGGATCGAGTTCGGCTGCGGCGTCAGCGCCCAGCCGAAGTTGATGTAGTTTGTCCCCGACACCGTCCCGCCCTGGTCCGGCGTGTCGATCGATCCGAACGGCCGCGTGGCGTTCGCGTTGTCGCAGGTGATCGTCCGCGAGCCGAGCTGCACGGTGTTTCCCTCGACGTCCGTCGCATACAGGAAGAGCCTGAACGTGCCGTTCCCCTGATTGGGCAGCATGTTCGTCAGCAGCAGGTAGCCCCAGCCCGCCTTGTAGTCGTACGGCAGCGTGTAGCTGGCGTCGACGTCGGGCCGCGCGCCGTCAACCTGGACGGCATTGCCGATGAAGACCTTGCCGTTGGTGGATGACGCCGCTTCGCCGGCGATCGGATCGCGCCACAGCGTGACCTGGCTGATGCCGATGTCGTCGAGCGCCCAGCCGGTCACCGGGATCGAGCCCACCACGCCGGTGGCGTTGTCGGCAGGCGTGTCGACGATGCCGAACGGCTGTCCGGCGGTCGCGAACGCGCTCAGGGTCACCGGTACGGTGATCGGCGAGTTGGCGACGCCGGGCGCCGTGATTGTGAGCGTACCCGAGCGCCGCGTCCCCGCGGGGTAGGAGCCGTCTACCACCGTGACCGAGAACGCTCCCGCGCCGCTGCCTGAGGCGGGCGACAGGTTCAGCCAGACCGCGTCTGACGTCACCGACCACGTGCTCGATCCGCCGCCGGTGAAACCGACGGTCACCGTCTGCGCTCCGGTGCGGGTCGAGCCGTTATTCGTCGCACCGAATGTGAGTCCTGAGCGATTCGCCGTCACCCGCGTGTTGGCGGTCGGCGTGGGAGTCGGCGTCGGCGTCGGGCTGGGCGTCGGGCCTGGCGTGGGACTCGGCGTCGGCGTCGGATCCGGCAGCGGGGTCGGGTTCGGATCCGTCGGCGTCGGTCCCGGCGCCGGGCTGCCGCTCGAGATCGTGACATTCACGGTCGCGGTGTTGGCGACCGCGTTCGACACGGTGCTCTTGGCGTAGACGACGATGCGGTAGCTGGCGCCGGCGGTGAGGTTGTTCACCGTCAGCCCGTAGCCCGAGTTGGTGAACCGGGCCCCGAACAGCGCGCCGATGTCGGAGCGTGGCGACCCGTAGCTGGCGGTGCCGAGGAAGATCTGCGCCCCGCCCGCGGTGGGGAAGGCGTAGGCTTCGACCGCGCTGATGCCGGTGCCGGAGGTGGCCGCGAGGTCGACCGCCCAGCCGGCGAGGTTGAAGCCGTTCGCCACCGTCGCGCCATTGGCCGGCGTGTCGATCGCCAGGCGCGCATCGGTGACCGTGAAAGTCACGTCAATCGGCAGCGTCATCGTCAGGTCGGGGCTCGTCGCGCTGACGTTGATGACCCCGGTGTAGACGCCGCCCGCCAGTGTCGAGGTCTGGCCGATGATGTAGAACGAGCCCGGTGAGGTCTGAACCACCGACCCGCTCGAAGGACTCGCCGAGAGCCACGCCGCGCTCGACGTGGCCTGCCATCCCGTGACGACCACGCTGGGGTTCGTCACGGCCACCGGGGTGCTGGAGGTCGCGCTGCCGCCTTTATTGGCGACCAGCGCTTCCGTCGTGCGCGAAATACGCAGCCTCGGCGAGATCGTGAAAAAGAGCTTGCCGGTGTTGTTCTCGATCGACGGGACGCCGACGATCACGTCGCGCGCGCCCTCACCGGTGACTTCGTAGACCTGCGTGGAGCCGATGGCGCCGGCCGCCGGGTCGCCAAAGATGCGGCGGTTGATCTGCCCGGCGACAGCCATGTCGACGACGCGGGTGGTGCCGGAGAGCGTGCCGATCGAGGTGCGGGCGCGCCCGTAGTAGAGCGCCAGCTCCCCCGCGCCGCTCGAGCCACCCGACGAGAGGATGACCAGGTCGTTCGGCGTATCGCGGTTGATGTCGCCGGTGGCGAGACGTTCGCCGGCGCGGGCGTTCGCGGTCGCGCCGTGGAACACGATCGGCGCCGAGGCCAGGCTATAGGCCCCCGCCGTCACCGGCCCGAGGAAGACGTAGACCTTGCCGGCGTTGGTGCGGCCGTTCGGGTCGCCGCCAGGGGCGGCGATGACCAGGTCGCCTGAGCCGTCGGCGTCGAGGTCGAGCAGACGGATCGAGGCGCCCGCCTCGTCGCCGGCGGTCACGCCGGAAAAGGAAATCGTGGGGGTCGTCGGAATCGCCCCGGTCGTGCCGACATATGCGAACACCAGGTTCTGCGAGGGCGCGCCGACCATCAGGTCGGCGGTGCCGTCGCCGGTGATGTCACCCGCGATGAGCACACCGCCGATGCCGGTGGCCGTCAGCGTGGCGTTGGCCGCTGTTGTCGACAGGTCGATCGTGCCGCTGAGCGACGCGCTGCCCTTGATGATGTAGACGCGGTTGTTGCCGGGCGCGCCGATGATCAGTTCGCGCCGGCCGTCCTTGTCGAGGTCCCCCGTCGCGAGCGCGGAGCCGAGCAGGTCGCCCGGGGCGCCGAGCACGGTCAGCGTGGCGTCAGCCTCGGTTTTCGCGGTGCCGGTGCCCCAGCCCGTGACATACAGATAGACCGCGCCGCGACCGCCGCTGGCGCCGGGCGCGCCGATCGCGAGGTTCTTCGGGTTCGTGCCGTCGGCATTGAGGATGTTGCCGGTGGCGGTGGAGAATCCGAACAGGTTGCCGGGCGCGCTGCTGGTCACCTTCGCCTCGGCGTTGTTGAGGCTGATTTCACCTGTCCGTTCGGGACCGCCGAAGATGACATAGACGGCGCCCGGAACCGTGGCGGTGCCGGGGGCACCTGCCACCAGGTCGCGTCGCGCGTCTCCGCTCAGGTCTCCAAGGTCGAGCCAGAAGCCCGCCTTGCTGTTCGCCTGCACGCCCTTCCAAATCTGGTCGGCCCCGCCGGATGCCAGATTGATGTCCTGTGCGATAGCCAATGT
>JBKJRJ010000030.1:0-18413 GCA_046594705.1 Vicinamibacterales bacterium | reverse complement strand
GTTCTTCAGCGCCTGGTTTTTTCCGTAGATGACAGTTACGCCATCGAGTTGTACGACTGCGTCCATTTCCGGTCGGTAGCTTATACGGAAAAGTGGAGATTCAGTTCGGGGAACTTGAGAGCGCAGAGACGGAGGGTGGGGAGGAACAGAGGCGGAGACTACGGAGCATACGAAGGAAACGGCACAACCCTCACAGCGGAGACACGGGGACACAGAGGCGAACGGGGCCGCCACTGAGGGCCGCCGGCCGGCCGCGGCCGGCCCGGGACGGGTACGCGAGTACGGGGATCCGAGCGACATTTGATGGGGGCGGTCGCTCGGATCCCCGTACTCGCGTACCCGTCCAGCCCTCTGCGCAGATGCCGGCACGCTTGTGGCTGGCGCGCCTCGGCTGGCAGCCCCGTTCGTCTCGGCGTCTTCGTGTCTCTGTTGTGATGGGTGTGCCGTCGCCGGAAGCGGGGCTAGAGCGTTCCGCGCAGGCCCAGGGCGCCGGCCTCGACCCGCATGAACGTGATCACGTTGGTGATGTGCTGGTCGAGTGGCAGGCCGAGCTCTTCGGCGCCACGGCGCAGGTCGTCACGGCTCACCGCGCGCGCGAACGCCTTGTCCTTCATCCGCTTCATGACCGACGAGGCTTCCAGGTCCAGAATGCTCTTCGACGGCCGCACCAGCGCCGCCGCGGTGACAATGCCCGACATCTCGTCGCACGCGTAGAGCGTCTTCTCCAGTCGCGACTCCCGGCTCACGCCCGAGTAATCGGCGTGCGACAGAATGGCGCGCGTCACCCAGTCGGGATAGCCCTTCGCCTGCAGCACCTCGACGCCGCGGTAGGGGTGGTTCTCCGGGTCCGGGTACCGTTCATAGTCGAAGTCGTGCAGGAGCGCCACGACGCCCCAATCGTCCTCCTCCTCCCCGAACTGGCGCGCATAGCCCCGCACCGCGGCTTCAACCGCCAGCATGTGCTTCCGTAGGCTCTCGCTCTGCGTGTACTCGGTCATCAGCGCCCAGGCGTCTGCTCGTGATAACGGCATAGCTATCTCAATCTACCAACCACCAACCACCAACTACCGACTACCCCCCACCGCCTGGCGGCAGTACCTTCTGATAGCCCACCGGGATGGCGAACAGTGACGCGTCTGCCGGAGCAGGGCCGATTGCCGTCACTTCGCTGCGAATTTCGTAGCCGGGCATAATGCTCGATCGCAGCGCGATGCGCAAAGGAAACCGGCCGCCCGCGGTCAGCGCTTCCACGCCGGGAATCGCCGCGAAGGCCTGCAGCGTCCGGAACACCGTGGCGTAACCACCGCCGGCAAACGCGTCGGTGGACCATAGGTCGCCGTCGAGCGCGATCTCGCGCGGGAAATCCGCCGGCAGGCTGACCCCCTCGGGCACCGGCACCTGCAGCGTCTGCGTGAACCGGAAGCGTTCCGCGCGCTGCCCGGCGATGGTCGCCCGCTCGTTGGCCGGTTCGATCGTGACATCAGGGGTGCCGAGCAGCGTGCCCAGATTCTGGCTGGCCGGAATTTCGTACCACGTCTTGTTCACGGGGTTCATCACCCGGATGGTGTCCTCCCCCATCGTCTGCAGGACAATGCTGCCGGGCGGCAGCGTGGCGAGCCGCCCCTTGACCTCGGCGCGCGACTGCTCGCCCGCGATCAGGTACTGGATATCGACCGGGCCCTCGGGCGTCAGGAGCTGCGAGATGAGCGGTCCGAAATTTCCGTAGGCGGTGGCCTTGTCGCCGATCGGCGGCGCCGGCGCGTCGATCTTCGCGATGCTCATGCGGATGGTGGCCTTGAGCGTGGCGGCCGGCGCGACGGCGGCCGCCGACGACGGCGCGACGGCCGGGGCCGGAGCCGGAGCCGGCGCCTGAGCCATCAGCGCGAACCAGAGCCATGCCAGCATGTGGACCCCGTTGAACGTCACGCGCCCATCACCTTCACGATGACGCGCTTCTTCCGCTGGCCGTCGAACTCGGCGTAGAAGACCTGCTCCCACGGGCCGAGGTCCAGGGTCGCGCCGGTAATCGGCACCATCACCTGGTGGCCCATCAGCGTGCGCTTCAGGTGGGCATCGGCATTGTCCTCGCCGGTCTGATGATGCTTGTACGGCATCCCGGCCGGCGCCAGCTTCTCGAGCCAGGCCTGGAAGTCCTCGATCAACCCGTTTTCCCAGTCGTTGACGTAGACGGCCGAGGTGATGTGCATGGCCGACACCAGCGCCACGCCGTCCTGGATCCCGCTCTTCTGGACGATGGCCGCGACTTCATCGGTGATGCGGATGAACTCCTGCCGCTTCTTTGTGCTGAACCAGAGATAGTCAGTGAATACGTTCATAAGGCCAGTGACGGAGTCGCGTTCAGATCCCAGCCGGCAGTGACGCCCGCGCGCAGGCGGCGCAGCCCCGCCGCGCCGATCATTGCCGCATTGTCGGTCGAGAGCGAGATCGGCGGGACGAAGACCGCCAGCCCGGCCTTCTCGCCGCGCGCCTGGGCGTCGGCGCGAAGCCGGCTGTTGGCCGAGACGCCGCCGGCGATTCCCAGGCTGCGCGCCCCCAGCCACTGCGCCGTCTCGAAGCTGCGGTCGAGCAGCGCCTCAACCACGACGCGCTGGAAGCTCGCGCTGATGTCGGCCACGTCCTGCTCGGTCAGCGCCGCGCCCCCTGCGGTCTTCTGCTGCACGAGCCGCAGCACAGCGGTCTTGAGGCCGCTGAAGCTGAAATCCACGCGGCGCGCCAGGTCCGGCGGCAGCAACCCGGCCGGCGGCGTGGCATGCGGCTGGTTGCGGTCGGCATGGGTCATCCGCGGAGTCGGGAAGGGGTAGGCGCGGTCGTTGCCGCGCGCCGCCAGTCGATCGAGGATGGGACCGCCCGGGTAGCCGAGGCCGAGCAGCTTCGCGACCTTGTCATATGCTTCCCCCGCCGCATCGTCCCGCGTCCGCCCGAGGAGTTCGTAGCGGCCCGCTTCGCGGATGAAATACAGGCTGGTGTGGCCGCCGGAGACCACCAGCACCGTCGAGGGCAGCGCCAGTTCGCCGTGCGCGAGCACCAGCGATTCGATATGGCCGGCGAGGTGGTGCACGGGAACCAGCGGGATGCCGCGCGACCAGGCGATGGACTTGGCGAACGACACGCCGACGAGGAGCGAGCCGACCAGCCCCGGGCCCTGCGTCACCGCCACGGCACCAACCTCGGGCCACGTCATGGCCGCCTGCTCGAGCGCGCGATCGACCACACCGCAGATATCGCGCAGGTGCTGCCGCGACGCCAGCTCGGGAACGACGCCGCCCCACTCGCGATGAATCGCATCCTGTGACGCAACGATGTTCGACCTGAGCTGCCACGGCCGCGCCGCATCGCCGGTTTCGGCGACCACCGCCGCGGAGGTCTCATCGCACGACGTTTCGATGGCGAGCAGATTCATGATGGTGGGGACGGCACGCGGGTCTGAGACCACGCCCTACAGCTACCCGTCCGCCGGACCGCCCGGCGCTACTCCGGCTGGCCGGGTCTCACGGGTGCAGCCTCGACGGGAAACGCCTGCTTGAGGGATTCGGAGTACGGCGGCCGCAGGATGCCGACCTCCGTGATGATGCCGGCGATGTAGCGGTGCGGCGTCACGTCGAACGCGGGATTACGCGTGTGCGCGCCTTCAGGCGTCACCCGGGCGGTGCCGAAGTGGGTGACCTCGCGCTGATCACGCTCCTCGATGGGGATCAGCTTGCCCTCGGGCGTCGCCAGGTCGATCGTCGACAGCGGCGCCGCGACGAAGAACGGAATGCTGTGCTCGCGCGCCAGGACGGCGACCGTGTAGGTGCCGATCTTGTTGGCGGTGTCGCCGTTGGCGGCGATCCGGTCGGCACCGACGATCACGATGTCGATCTCGCCGTCGCGCATGAGCGGACCCGCCATGCTCTCGGTGATGACGGTGGTATTGATGCCGTCGCGCACCAGTTCCCAGGCGGTGAGCCGGGCGCCCTGCATGAACGGCCGCGTCTCGTCCGCGAACACCGCGACCTTCTTGCCCTGTTCCACCGCAGCGCGAATAACGCCGAGCGCCGAGCCGTAGCCCGCGGTGGCGAGCGCCCCGGCGTTACAGTGCGTCAGCACGCGCGCGCCGTCCTTCACCATCTCGGCGCCATGCCCCCCCATCAGGCGGCAATTGGCGACGTCCTCGTCGTGAATCGCCCGGGCTTCCCGGTCGAGCCGCGCCGACAGTTCCAGCGGCGACTCGCCGGCCTGCGCGCCTTCGGCAAACGCGCGCTTGAGCCGGTCGATGGCCCAGAACAGATTCACCGCGGTCGGCCGGGTGCCGGCCATCAGATCACAGACCTTCTGGAATTCGACCGCGAACTGGGTCGTGCCCTTCGCCGTGCTGCGCCGCATGCCGAGCGCGATGCCATACGCCGCCGCGACGCCGATCGCCGGCGCGCCGCGAATCACCATCGTGCGGATCGCCTTGGCCACTTCGGGCGCCGTCCGGCACCGCACGTAGATTTCCTGGGCGGGCAGCTTGCGCTGGTCCACCATCACGATGACGTCATCCTGAAGGTCGATAGTCGGGAGCATGGCGTTATTCTAGCAGCCGCGCGTCGAACGGCAGCGGCAGCAGCTGCGACAATTTCAGGCGCCGCTTCACTTCGGTGAGATTGGCGAGGATCACTTCGATGTCGCCGCAGTACTCCCACAAGAGCTGGCGGCACGATCCGCAGGGCGGGGTCGGATCGTCGGTATCGGCGACGACGGCGATCCGGGTGAACACGTCGCGCCCGTCCGACAGCGCCTTATAGAGCGCCACCCGCTCCGCGCACATGGTCAGGCCGTAGGTCGCGTTCTCGATGTTGCAGCCGGTGACGACCTCGGCGCCGATGGTCTCGAGCGCGGCGCCGACCCTGAAGCCTGAAAAGCGCGCGCGGGCGCGGCTCCTGGCGTCCACCGCGGCCGCCACCAGCGCGGCGTCGTCGAACTCGCCGGTCACGGCGATTTCGAGCGCGATCGGCTGCCAGGCGGCTTCGTTGCGCCGGTCGCCGGCGCGGCGCTGGGTGATGCGGCGCTCTTCGTGATCGCGACGATCGCCGTCGGCGTGCCCCTTGTCCACCAGCCGCCGGTCGGCGCCGCTGCGCCGATCAGCCGGCGCGCGGCGGTCCTGCTTGCGGCGGCGGTCGGCGATCCAGCCCTTGTCCTCAGGCCCCGCCAATGATGCCCTCGAGCAGCGCCGCGAAGGCGCCCCTGACCTGCCGCGCCACCGCCATCACCTCCGAATGGTCCAGCGGCTGCGGCAGCACGCCAGCGGCGGCATTCGTGATGCATGAGAGGCCGAGCACCTCCATGCCCATGTGTCGGGCGACGATCGCCTCGGGGACGGTGGACATGCCCACGGCGTCGGCGCCGATGGCACGGAGAAAGCGAATCTCCGCGGGGGTCTCGTAGCTCGGCCCGTGCACGGCGACGTAGACGCCATGCCCGATCCGCAGCCCCTGCGCGCGGGCGACGGTGTCGGCGAGCGCGCGCAGGCGTTTCGAGTAGACCTCCGTCATGTCGGGAAACCGGACCCCGAAGGCCTCTTCGTTCGGCCCCATCAGAGGATTACTGCCGAGCAGGTTGAGGTGGTCGTCCATGACCATCAGCATGCCGGGCGCGAGGTCGACGTCGTTGATGCCGCCGGCGGCGTTGGTCAGGATGATCGTCTTGACGCCGAGCCGGCCGATGACGCGAGTCGCGAAGGTGACCGTGCGGAGATCGTGCCCCTCGTAGAAGTGCGCGCGGCCCGCCAGCGCGGCGACGCGCTTGCCGGCCAGCGTGCCGACCACCAGCCGCCCCTCGTGACCGATCACGGTGGCGCCCGGCCAGTGCGGGATGTCGCCGTACGGAATCGACACCGCCTCGGTCAGCCGCGACGCGAACTCGCCGAGCCCTGAGCCGAGCACGATCGCGACGTCGGGGGGGGCGGCGCCGGCGCGGGCGCGCACCACGCTGACCGCCTGATCAACCTGTTCGACGTAAGTCATCTGGACCGGGGCCTTCTGCTTTCTGCCTGCTGCCTACAGCAGGAATCCCGCGATGGTCGCGGTCACGAAATTCGCCAGCGTGCCGGCGATCATGGCACGGAAGCCGAGGCGCGCGAGGTCGTGCCGCCGGCTGGGCGCGAGCGCGCCGATGCCGCCAATCTGGATGCCGATCGAGCTGAAGTTGGCGAATCCGCACAGCGCGAAGGTCGCGATGGTGAAGGACTTCGGATCGATGGACGCCTGCATGGCCCCGAGCCGCGCGTAGGCGACGAACTCGTTGAGCGCCATGCGCGTGCCGAGCAGGTTGCCGATCACCGGCGCGTCACGCCAGGGCACGCCCATCGCCCAGGCGATCGGGGCGAACACCCAGCCGAAGATCATCTCGAGGCTGAGGTGCGCGAGGCCGAGCACGGCGTTGATGAGCGCGATCAGCGCGAGGAACGAAATCAGCATCGCGCCGACGTTGAGCGCGAGCGCCAGCCCTTCGCCGGTGCCGCGCCCCGCGGCGTCGATCACGTTGACGTCGGTGCGCTCGATCTCGAGCTTGACGCTCCCCATCGTCTCCGGCAGCTGCGTTTCGGGGACGAAAATCTTGGCCATCATCAGCGTCCCGGGGGCGGTCATGATCACCGCGGTGAGGAGGTGCTCGGCGCGGATGCCGAACAGGATGTAGGCCGCCATGATGCCGCCGGAGATATGGGCCATGCCGGCGGTCATCACCGTCATCAGCTCCGACTCGGTCATCCGCGGCAGGAAGGGCCGGATCGTCAGCGGCGCCTCGGTCTGCCCCATGAAGATGCTGGCGGCGACGTTCAGCGATTCCGCCCCGCTGGCGCGCATCACCCGGTGCATCACCACCGCGAAGGCGCGGACCACCAGCTGCATGATGCCGAAGTAATAGAGGATGGCGAACAGCGCCGCGATGAAGATGATCGTCGGCAGCACCTGGAAGGCGAAGATGACGCTGTACTGCGCGCCCTCGGCGCCGAGCACGGTCGTCATGATCCTCGGCCAGGCCTCCTTGCTCCCGAGCGGGCCGAACACGAAGCTCGATCCGACGAAGGCAAAGTCGAGCAGGTGGTTGATCACCGACGCCAGCGACTTGAACACCTGCTGGCCGATCGCGGTTTTCAGCACGATGAGGGCGAACAGGATCTGGAGTCCGAGGCCCCACACCACGGTGCGCGTGTCGATGGCGCGCCGGTTGGTCGAGAAGCTATAGGCGATCGCCAGGATGACGATGAGCCCGGTCAGCGGCTGCAGGCGCGGCAGGTGGAGGAGGTTGGCGGCCAGCGCACACACCGCCGCGGCCGCCGCGGCGATGCCGATGACGGCGACATCCCGGCGCTCGTAAGGCGCGCGCACCGGGCGCGGATACGCAGGTTCGCCGGTCACACCGTGTTCCGTCGTGGCCATCAGGCCGTCCTTCCTTGAATGCGATCAATCACCAGAGGCTGTGCTGCGACCGCCGCGTCGCCGATGACCAGGGCCGCCCCGAGCAGCCGGCGGGCGTCGGCCAGGCCGTGCCCGTTCCGGTGATGAATCGCGATGATCGGATCCCCCGCCTTCACCCGCGTCCCGATCGGCGCGATGATCGTGACACCCACGGCCGGGTCCACCGCCGCGTCGAGCCGATCGCGGCCGGCGCCGAGCCCAACCGCCGCGCGCCCGACGGCCTCGGCCGCCATCGCCGCGACCACGCCGTCGCGCGACGCCGTCAGCACGTCGCGATCCGGGGCGGTGGGCAGCCGGCCGTAATCGTCCAGCACCCGGGGATCCCCCCCCTGATTAGCGATGATCTCCCGGAACTTCTCGAGCCCGGCGCCTGACGAGAGTGCCTGGCGCACCCGGGCGGTGGCGCGGGGCAGGTCGGCCTCGATGCCGCTCAGGACGACCATCCGGGCGGCGAACTCCACCGACAGCGATTCCAGATCCGCCGGCCCGTGTCCCTTCAGCGTCTCGATCGACTCGATGATCTCGAGCGCATTGCCGACGGCGAGGCCGAGCGGTGCATCCATCCTCGTCAACAGAGCCTCGGTACGGACCCCGGCCAGTTCCCCGGTGTCGACCAACGACCGGGCCAGCGCCCGCGCGTCCGCCTCGGTCTTCATGAACGCCCCGTCGCCGCACTTCACGTCCAGCACCAGCCCGCCGATACCTTCGGCGATCTTCTTGCTCATGATCGACGCCGTGATGAGGGGGATGCTCTCGACCGTGCCGGTGACGTCGCGGAGCGCATAGAGCGTCCGGTCCGCCGGCGCCACCTCGGAGGTCTGGCCGATCAGCGCGCAGCCGATCGTCGAGACCCCGCGCCGCAACTCGTCCAGGGTCAGGGCGGTGCGAAATCCTGGAATCGACTCCAGCTTGTCGAGCGTCCCACCCGTGTGCCCCAGTCCGCGCCCGGACATCATGGGCACGTACGCCCCGCAGGCCGCCGCCAGGGGCGCCAGGATGATGGAGGTCTTGTCGCCGACCCCCCCCGTGCTGTGCTTGTCGACCGCCACCCGCGGCAGGCCGGGATAGTCCACTTTCACGCCGGATCGCACCATCGCATCGGTGAGGAAGGCGGTTTCCTCGGGGGTCATCCCCCGCAGGACGATGGCCATGAGCAGGGCGGAGGCCTGGTAATCCGGCACGGTCCCGTCGGTGACCCCGGCCACCCACCACTCCAGGGCGGCCCGGTCCAATTGGCCCCCATCCCGTTTCGTACGAATGAGATCGACGGCACGCATCAAGTCGGGAGAGTATAATTCCGATTCCCTTCGCCCATGGCGGATGTCCCCACCCTTTCACCGGAAGTCTCCCGGAGCGTCTCGGCTCTTGCCCGGACGCTGGTCGCCGCCGCGCGGAGCTGGGCCCTCTACCCGGCCGAGCACCCGGCGGTGCGCAGCTCCCTGGATCGGCTCCGCGCCGCGATCGCCGAGACCAGCCACGGCCAGGTCTTCACGTTCGGCGTGACGCCCGACACCCTGCTGGTGGCCGGCCTCCCGGTCGAGGGACGTGACGCCGGCGCGATTGCGGAGGCGGCGCGGTGGCTGCACGATCGCGACATCCTCCAGCTCACGTTCGCCGGCGAGGTCACCGTGCCGGCGCTTCAGCGCCTTCTCGGCCTGTTGTCGGAGGACTCCCGCATCATCCGACAGCGCGGCGGGCCGGCGAAGGTCTGGGCGGACGAGGGCGACGCCGCCATCGCCGTGCACCAGATCGACTTCACCCAGGTGCTCGAGGACCGCGAGGTCACCAATCCGGTCCGGCGCAAGGACGACCTGTGGCGCGCCATCATCCGCGGCGTCCTCGACCGCCACAAGCCGACCGATACGGTGACGCAGGCCCGCCTCCTCGCGATCTCGGGCGACGTGATGGCGATCGGGGAGCTGGCGCGCGACGTCATCGCGCCGCACCACACGATGGACGGCTCCCCGATGCTGACGTCGCAGGCGGCGGCCGTCGTGGCGGCCTATCACCACCTCGTCGGGATCGTGGACGTCCTGTCGCCGGAGCGCCGGCAGGAGGTCATGCAGAACCTCGCCGCCGCCACCACCAATCTGAATCCTCATGTCGTCATGCAGATGCTGACGGACGGTGGCGCCGAGGGGGGGACGGGAGGGGGCGGCGAGGCCGGCGCGGGCGTGGTGTCGGGCATCATCGACGCGATGGACGACACCCGGGTCGCGCAACTGCTGGCAACGACGCTGGCGATCGAGGGGCAGGCCTCGGAGCGCCTGGCCACGGTGTTCAACACCATCGCGACGGACGACGACCGCAAGACGCGCGTGCTCAGCCTGACGCGGCGCATGCTGAGCGAAACGGACTTCGGCCGGCAGGACGCCTTCCAGAACCTGTGGTCCTCGATGGAAGAACTGCTGCTGACCTATAACGAGAAGCCCTTCGTGTCGGCCTCGTACCGGACCGGGCTGGACCAGGTGGGCAGCCGCGCCAACCAGATGGCCTCCGAGGTGCCGGCAGAGTTCGCCGAGATGCTGGACACGCTCGGGCAGGACAACGTCCGCCGCCTGTCGGTCCGGCTGCTGATCGATTTGCTCACGCTGGAGCAGGATCCGGCGCGCGCACCCGAGCTGGCGCGCGACGTGGCGGCGCTGGCGGAAGACCTGCTGCTCGCGGGGGACTACGCGTCGGCGCTGGCCGTCGTCACCGCGCTGCGCGATCAGGCCGACCGTCCTGCGGCCGTGGCGCAACCGAGCAGCCGCGTCGCGCTGGACAGCGTCGTCAGCACCGCGGCGTTCGTGGAGACGGCGGAGATCCTCGGGGAGATGGCGGATGCCGAGGCCGCCGTGTTCGCCGACATCTGCGGGCGGATCGGCCCGGCGGCGACCGACGCGCTGAAGGCGCATCTGGAAGCGGAGGCGGCGACCAGCGCGCGCACCCGCGCCACCGACGTCATCCGGCAGTATGGCGTGGGCGCGGTCGGGCGGCTGACCTCGCTGGCGGGCTCGGCGAAATGGGCAGCACAGCGCAACCTCGCGGAGCTGCTCGGCGAGCTCGCTGTCGCCGAGGCGGTACCGGTGCTGCAGCCGCTGCTGCGCGGGCACGATGCGCGCGTCACGACCGCCGCGGTCCGGGCGCTGTCGCACATCAAGGACCCGGCCGCGGCGCGGGCGGTGCACATGGTGCTGCGCGCCGCGACCGGCGACCAGCGTCGCGCGGTGGTCGATGCGCTGGTCGATCTGCGGGACGCGCGCGTGGTCCCGCTGCTGGTGCGCATCGTGGAAGAGAGCGATCCGTTCAGAGCGGATCATGCGATTGTGCTCGAGGCGCTCGGCGCGCTGACCCGCGTCGGCGACGACCAGGCCGTCCCGGCGCTGACCACGCTGATGCGCCGGAAGAAGCTGCTGGCGCGGAAGAAAACGCGCGCCCTGAAGGAGCAGTCGCTGGCGGCGCTGCGCGGGATCCGGACGCCCGCGGCGGAACAGGCCATCGCGGAGGCCGCCAAGACCGGCGATCGCATGCTGCGCAAGCTGGCGCAGGCGGTGGGATAGCGATGGCCGACTCCAACGCGCTCGCCTACGACGACCTGGTCCGGCGCCTCGCCGCGGCGATCCGCGGAGCGACGCTCTATTCGCCGGGTCACCCGCTGGTGCAGCGCGGCGTCGATGCGCTGGTCGGACTGTGCGGCACGCTGTGCCAGAAGACCGACACCATCGTGATCGGGTTCATCGGCGACGAAGTCGTGGTCAACGCCGAGCGGCTGCCGAGGTCCGCCGCCGCGCTGGTCGGCTTCGCGCGCGACATGCGCGAGCGCGAGATCGAGAAGGTCACCATCCAGCGCGGCGTCACCCGGGAAGAGCTGCGCGCATTCATTTTCGAGCTGCCTGAACGCCGTGCCACGCTGCCGCTCGCCACCCGCCTGCAGCAGAAAGGGGTGACCCGGATCACCATCGGCAGGCTGTCGATCGAACAAGACGACGAGCCGGAGACCGGCGTGATTGCGGCGCAGAAAATCTACGGTACGGCGGTCGAGACCGCCGAGCAGCTGTGGCAGGCGGCCAAGGCCGGAGACAAGCCCGATCCGGCCGCGGCGCGCATGATCATCGACAGCCTCGCCAAGCTGGTGGGCGGCGACCGGACCTCGCTGATGGCGCTGACGGCGCTGAAGAAGTACGACAACTACACCTTCACCCACATGGTGAACGTGTCGGTGCTGGCGATGGCGCAGGCCCGTTCGCTGAACATGAACGGCACCCTGTTGCGCGAATTCGGCTTCGCGGCGCTGATGCACGACATCGGCAAGGTCGAAACGCCGCAGGAGGTGTTGAACAATCCCGGTAAGCTGTCGAAGGAGGAATTCGAGATCATGCAACGGCACGTGGTGGACGGCGCGCACATCCTCCGGCGGACCCCCGAGATGCCGGCGCTCGCCCCGATTGTCGCGTTCGAGCACCATCTCCGCCAGGACCTGTCGGGCTACCCCGCCAACATCGGGCACCGCAACCTCAATCTCTGCACCCAGATCGTCAGCATCGCCGACGTCTACGACGCGCTGCGCAGCAACCGCGTCTACCGCGAGGGGCTGCCGAGCGACCGCATCAAGTCGATCATGGGCAAGAAGGACGACCCGGCGTTCAACCAGCGGCTGCTGCGGCGGTTCATCAACCTGATCGGCCTCTATCCCGTCGGCACCCTGGTCCGGCTCGCCAGCGAGCACATCGGCGTCGTGACGCACGAGCACCCGACCGACCCCTTCCGTCCGCAGGTGAAGCTGGTGCGCGATCGGGACGGCGCGGAGCTGGAAGAGTCGCAGCTGGTGAACACCTGGGAACCGGACGGCCGCGGCGATTTCACGTGGGCGGTGGTCGAGGCGGTGGATCCGGACGAGGCGGGTATCGATCCGCTGCAGTACATGTGACGCCATGACAGAGGTGCGCACGACGCTGGACGACACGATGACACTGCGGCTGGCGGAATTCGCGCGCGCCTGCAAGGCCGCGCTGCGCGCGGTGTCGCTCTACCCCGGCGGCCACCCCGCCATCGGGTCGACGCTCGGCCGGATCACCGAGCTGAGCGCGACGCTCACCGCCGGCGGGCCGTTCTCGATCGAGGTGCGTCCCCACACCATCCACGTCAACGATGCGGGCCCCGCCAAGCCCGACTCGGCGATCGTCGAGCTGTCCGACGTGCTGCGGCGGCAGCTGGTCGGGCGTCTGACGCTCAACCCGGGTGCCGATATGGAGTCGTGGCGCACCCTCCTGCTGTTGTTGTCCAGGCCTCCCGAGGAGGTGCGGACCGACGGCGGAATCGCGAGCCTCTGGGCCACCGCCGGCGGCCCGAGCATGGAGATCGTCGAGATCGATTACGCGGAAGTGCTGCGGGAAAAGGGCGACGCCGCCGTCACCGACCGACTGATCACCGCCGCGATGAGCGGTCCGCAGCTCGAGCTCGACGAGTCGGGCATGCGGCTGCTGATGGATCTGGTTGGCGACCCGGCGCGCCTGACCATGCTGATGGAGCAGCTCGAGGCCCGTACCGAGGGACAGCCGGGCGCGGTGCGGGTCGGCGCCTTCCTCAACATCCTGCGCGGCCTCGCCGAGTACGTCGGGCGCAGCAATCCCGGACAGCTCGATCAGACCCTGCGGCAAGTCGGCACGGCGGCCGGACGGCTGTCCGCCGACGCCATGCTGGAACTGCTGCTCCGGCGCACGAGACCCGAGGCCATGGCGGGCTCGGTGGACGTCGTCAGCGCCATGGTCCACCGGATGAGCGACACCTCGGTGGCGCAGTTCGTGTCCAACTCGGTGATTTCGGAGCGGGGTCCGACGGACCGCCTGGCGCAGGCGTTCCATGCCCTGGTCCCCGATGCCGACCGCCAGCGGCAGCTGCTGTCGATCGCCCAGCCCGAGGTCGCCGCCTCCGAGCTCGGGCAGGAAGCCGCCTTCCAGGACATGTGGCAGAAGGTCGAGGCGATGCTGACGTCCTACACCGACGAGAAGTTCGTCTCGGACGCCTACGCGCGAGAGCTGAGCGGTGCGCGCGCGCGCGCCATCGACGTGGAGGCCGCGAGCGACGATCCGCCCGAACGGGTTGCCGAATGGCTGGCGACGGTCGCGGACGGCTCGCTGCGCACCCTCGACAACATGCTGCTGGCGGATCTGCTCCGCGTCGAGGAGGACGGCGCGCGGTGGCGCGACGTCGCCGAAACGGTCATCACGCACGCCGAAGACCTGGTCCGCGTGGGATATTTCGACCAGGCCTTCCACCTGGCGGAGGCGGTGGCCACGGAAGGCGCGCGGGTGCCCGCCCGCGGCGCCGCCGCGCGGGCCGTGCTCGATCGGCTCGGCCGCGGCGCCATGATGCGCCACGCCGCCAGGCAACTGCGCACCGCGGACGACGAGCTCTACGAGCGGCTCAAACGGCTGGCCCACGGGATCGGCCCGGCGGTGATCGCCCCGCTCGCCGAAGCACTCTCGGCCGAACAGGACGCCCGGTCGCGCCGGCGGCTGCGTGACATCCTGGTCGAGTTCGGCGCGGCCGGCCGCGAATCGGTGCAACAGCTGATGAACGCCGCGAACTGGGAAGTCCGCCGCACCGCCGCCTTCCTGCTGCGGGAGTTCGGCGGCGTCGAGGGACTGAAAGAGCTCCAGCCGCTGCTCGGGGACAGCGAGCCGCTGGTGCAGCGCGAAGCCATCCAGGCGCTGGTGCTGAACGGCACCGACGCGGCGGCGCAGATTCTGCTCGAAGCGCTGACCACGACCGCGGGCCGGCCGCGGGAGACCCTCATCACCGAACTGACGGCGATGAAGGACGAGCGCGCCGCGCCGCTGTTCTGCTACCTGGTGCGGAAGATTGACCGCAAGGGGTTCCCCGCCGTGTATGTCGGCGCCATCGACGCGCTGGGCTCCTTCGGGGGGCCGGACGCCGTCGAGGCGCTGAAGGACGCGTTACAGCACGGGGACTGGATGGCGCCGCTCCGGACCCGCCGGGTTCGGGCCGCCGCGGCTCAGGCCCTGCGCCGGATCGGCACCAGCGCGGCGGTGACGGCCCTGCGCGACGCCTCCACGCGGGGATCGCGCGGTGTGCGTCTCGCCGCGCGTACGGAGCTCAAGCGGCTCGGATGAAGAGATGACCGAACACCTGTCGCGGCTCGCGATGTACGAAGACCTCCTGCGGCGGATCGCCTCGGGGGTTCGCAACGCGCAGCTCTACGCGCCCGACCACCCGCTGGTCGCGCGCAACCTCGCCGGCCTCATCACCGTGCTCACGACCCTGCATCTGCAGCAGCCGTCCATCGCGGTCGGCATCGTCGGCAGCGATCTGGTCGTCGCCGACACCCCGATGCACAAGGTCAGCGCGTCGATGGGCGAGCTGATCAAGAAACTGAAAGACAACAAGGTCGAGCGGATCGCCTTCGAGCGCGGCGTCACGCAGGACGAGCTCGTGGCGCTGGTGCAGCACCTGTCGCGTCTCGGCGGCAAGGCCGCCGGGGACGCCGACCGGGATCTCTCCTCGGCGCACGTCCGCGTCGGCCGGCTGAAGAGCGGCGACAGCAAGAAACAGGACGGCATCGCGAGCGACATCGCCGCCATCCGCCAGATGTACTCGAGCGCGGTCGCCTCGGCCGAGGTCCTGGTGGAGAGCGCGGAGAACGAAGGCGTGCCCGACGCGCCCGCCGCGCTCCAGACCGTCGAGGGATTGGCCGACGCCGTGACCCAGAACCGCACCGCGTTGATGGCGCTCACCGCGATGCGCAACTACGACAACTACACCTTCACCCACATGGTGAATGTCTCGATCCTGGCGATGGCGCAGGCGCGCGCGCTGGGAATCGACGGCAAGCTGCTGCGCGAATTCGGCATGTCGGCGCTGATGCACGACATCGGCAAGGTGCGCACGCCGAAAGACATTCTGAACAAGCCGGGCAAGCTGACCGACGAGGAGTTCGTCATCATGCGGCGGCACGTGGTGGATGGCGCCGAGATCCTGCGGCGCACCCCGGAAATGCCGATTCTCGCGCCGGTGGTCGCCTTCGAACATCATCTCCGCCTCGACGGCAGCGGCTATCCCTTGAGCGTCAAGCGCGACGCGATGAATCTCGGCTCGATGCTGTGCGCGATTTCCGATGTCTACGACGCCATGCGTTCGCAGCGCACCTACCAGCAGGCCTATCCGACCGATCGCATCCTGGCCGTGCTGAAGCGGAACGAGGGGGCGCAGCTCGACCAGAACCTCGTTCGCCGGTTCGTCCAGCTGCTGGGCATTTATCCTCCCGGCAACATGGTCCGCCTCAGCACCGGAGAGATTGCCGTGGTGCTCGGCGTTCACGCCCCCGATCCGCACCGCCCGCGGGTGCGGGTGCTGTTCGGCGCCGACGGGGCGCGGCTGGACCTGCCGTTCGAACGCAACCTCTGGGAACTCCAGCGCGACCGTAGCGCGGAAGGCACGGCGGAAACGGTCGTGTCCCCCGTCGATCCCGCCGACTACCAGGTCGATCCCCTCACGTTCCTCGAGAACTAGCAGCCCGTGAGCGAAGCACTCCGCACGGTCTTCATCGCCTTCGGCGCGCTCGCGGCGGGCTTCGCGTGGCTCTCGGTGCGGGCCTCCGGCATTCCCACCTCCTCGCCTGAACGCCTGGTGGAGGAGCTGCGGCTCGCGCAAATCGCCGCTCTGCTGCTGACCCTGACCGCGGGCGCCTACATCGGGTTCGCCGTCGTCCGGGAGTACGAGCCCGGCGTCGGCCTGGATATCGCGCTCGCGGTGTCCTTCTTCCTGGTGGCCGCCATCACCATGGTGCGCGATCCGCGCCAGGGCCTGACGATGGTCGCGCTGGCGTTTGCGGCGCACGCGGTGCTCGATGTGGCGCACCGGCCGGGCTTGCTGCCCGAAGCGCTCGCGCCCCGGTGGTATTCGATCGCCTGCGCCGTGTACGATGTGTCCATCGGGGCGCTGTGCTACCTGCCGGTGCTGCGGCGCTAGACGGCGCACGACAGCCGGCAGCCGGACCACCACATGGGGGATCGAGGATCGATGAGAGCGTTCACACTCGCGGCCGTTCTGCTGCTCACCCTCACGACCAAGGGAGCGCCGCCGCTGGCCGCGCAGGCCGCGCCGCGGCCGAAGCTGGTCGTCTTCATTGTCGTCGACCAGCTCCGCGCCGACTATCCGGTGCGCTACGCCGGCCTGTTGCAGCACGGCCTCAAGCGGCTGACGACCCAGGGCGCCTGGTTCACGAACGCGGCGTACCCGTATCTCGCGACCGTCACCTGCGCCGGGCACAACTCGATAGGAACCGGCACCCTGCCCTGGAAGCACGGCATGATCTCGAACGCGTGGTACGACCGCGCCACCGGGAAGCACGTCAGCTGCACCGGCGATCCGGATACCACCGACATCAGTTACGCCATCGCCGAGCCTGGCGCGGGTGACAGCGCAACGCGGCTGCTGGTCCCGACCCTCGCCGAGGTGATGGGCAAATCGCTGAAGTCCCGCGTCGCGGCGATCTCCTACAAGGCGCGCTCCGCGATTGGCCTGGCCGGGCACCACGCGGATTTCGTCACCTGGTTCGGCGATCGCAACAGCTGGGAAACGTCGGCCGCCTTCGCCAAGTCGCCGGTGCCGTGGTTTGTCGCCTTCCTCAAGGGCCATCCGCCGGACCGCGACGCAGGCAAGACCTGGGAACGATCCCTGCCCCCCGAGCGGTACCAGTACGCCGACGAGGGCGCGGGCGAGCGCGGATCCGGCGGCTGGGGGGCCACCTTCCCGCATCCGCTCGGCGCCGCGGCGAACGCCTCCTACTATCCACACTGGATCCAGTCGCCGTATGCGGACGCCTTTCTCGGGGAGATGGCGTCCGCCGCGGTCAACGAGATGGACCTGGGTAAAGGCAATCGCACCGATTACCTCGGCGTCAGTTTCTCCTCGCTGGATTCGGTCGGGCACGGCTACGGGCCGCGCAGCCACGAAGTGCAGGACATGCTGGTTCGCCTCGACGCCACGATCGGCAAGCTGCTCGACCACCTGGACAAGAAAGTCGGCGCCGGGAACTATGTCGTCGCCTTCAGCTCCGACCACGGCGTCGCCGATCTGCCCGAGCAGAACCCGGGCGGAGGCCGCCAGCCGGCCACAGCGATACGGGTGGCGATCGACACCGCACTGATCCCGATCCTCGGCGGCGAAGTGTCGTTGATCGCCGCGATCTCCGGCGCTGACGTCTACTTCAATCCCGGCCTCTACGACCGCATCAAGGCCAACCCCGCGGCGCTCGGCGCGGCGCGCGCGGCGATCACCGCCCTGCCGGGTATCGCGCGCGTGTTCACGAGTGACGAGCTGTCGACGCCAGCCGCGCGCGGCTCAGCGGACGCGGAGCTCCGGGCCGCGGCGCTCAGCTACTATCCCGGACGCAGCGGCGATCTGACGGTGCTGGTCAAGCAGCACTGGATGATGTCGGCGACCGGAACGACTCACGGCACGCTCTACGACTACGATCAACGCGTGCCGGTGGTGCTCTATGGCGCCGGCATCCAACCGGGGATCCGGGAAGAGGCCGCGACGCCATCAGATCTCGCGGTCACGGTGGCCTCGATGGTGGGCGTCACCCTCCCCGCGGCGGACGGCCGGGTGCTGACCGGCGCGCTGAAGAAGTAACTCGCGAAAGGACCCCGGTATGTCCGTCATCAGGACCGCTGCGGCGCTCGCCGGCCTCGTCGCCGCCCTTGGCGTCGGCTCCGGCCACACCCCGGCGGCACAGAGTCAGGGAGGGCTGGCCACCATCCTGCCCTCGTCCCCTCGGGCGCTGCGCGATTGGGACGCGCGAACCGAGTCGATGTTCCGGTCGGGAGAACTGCGCGTCCGCCAGCTCCGCGACGACACGCTGATGCCCGGCCGCGTCGTCGAGCGCGCCGATCAGTACTACCGGGGGGTGCGCGTGCACGGCGCCGACATCAGCCGCCAGGCCGATGA